>JBIJDO010000459.1:0-8208 GCA_044344105.1 Tabrizicola sp. | reverse complement strand
CTAACGCTCTTTGCCGCGGGGGTGGCGGGCCCGCCCCCAACGCCCGATGCCGATCCTGCGCATCGGCATCGCAGATGTTGTCCCGAAATCGTTTGCCTACCGCTTGCTGGCCCCCGTTGGCAAACTGCCGGAACCGGTCAGACTGGTTTGCCGGGAAGGCAGTATCGACATGCTGCTCGCCGAACTGGCCCTGCACCACCTCGACATGGTCGTGGCCGATCGCCCGATGCCATCGGGACTGGCCATTCGCGGTCACAGCCATAAGCTGGGTGAAAGCGCCCTGGCCTTTTTTGCGGCCGAATCCCTGTGCCCCGAGCCGCCCGCTTTCCCGGAATGTCTGAACAATGCACCACTACTCCTGCCCGGCGGGCATGCCGCAGTTCGTGGCCTGATTGATCGCTGGTTCAGTGACCAGCGGCTAACCCCACGGTTGATGGGCGAGTTCGATGATGGCGCGCTAATGAAGGCATTCGGGCAAGCCGGTGCCGGTTTCTTCCCGGGGCCGGCGGTGCTGGCTGATGAGATCCACTCACGCTACAACACGCCTTGTGTCGGTCGCGTAGAGGAGATTCATGAAAGCTTCTGGGCGATTACCGCCGAGCGGCGGATCAGCCATCCATCAATCGCGACGATCATCGATTCCGCCCGTACAGCACTCACTCCCGATCTATCCCATCAACATCCAGGCACTTCAGCCAGCCCAATCGGTGACCCTCATGCAAGCAAATGAAAATTCGACTCACCAAACGAAAGACCCCGTCTTGTTGTTCTTTAACCGGGTGATCGCCCAGGTTTCCCGAGTCCTTGCCGCAATCATGGTGATGGTCATCATCTGGGGAGTGGCAGATGTGGTTTATGTGCTCCATCAGCGTTTGATCGCACCGCCCTTCATGCTGCTAGAAATCAAGGACATCTTGGCGACATTTGGTGCCTTTATGGCGGTGCTGATTGCCATTGAAATTTTTCACAACATCATTCTGTATGTCGAAGACAACCACAATCGGCAACTGGCTGTCGAAATTGTTCTCGGAACAGCATTGATGGCGATTGCTCGCAAAGTCATCGTGCTTGACTTTAACGAAGTCGGTGCTGGTCACGTTTATGCGACGGCAACCGTGACTCTGGCCTTGTCCGTGGGCTACTACCTGATCGTGATTCGTGCGCAAGGCGCAAAGCGCCGAATGTCACGCAGCATCATTCCTTCTGCTAACGGTTGACGCCCATGTCCACGCTGAATGACCTGTTTGTCGCCATTCCCGGCCAATGGGAAAAGGTCATCGCGACCTTCTTACTGATCGCCTTCGGCATGGCCCTTTCCCATCTTTGGGCACGCTATCTGGCACGGGGAGAGATTTCAGCGGAAAAACGGCGGATACATCTGGTCTGGGCCAGAAACGTCATCTGGTTTCTGGTCTTGTTCATCATCATTTCCGTCTGGGCATCGACAATCGCCGGTTTTGCGCTCTCTCTTGCGGCAGTGGCTGGCGCGGTACTGATCGTCAGCAAGGAACTGCTGATGTGCGTACTCGGCTACCTTTACATCACCTTCGTTCGACCATTCAAAGTTGGCGATCTTGTTGAAATCAACCAACTGAGCGGGCGAGTCATCGACATCGATATATTTGCCACCACCTTGGCTGAACTGGGCTATGGCGGGCAACAGACCGGAAAGGTGGCAGAGTTTCCCAATGGTTTGTTGCTGACGACGCCGTTGAAGAACACCTCCCTGACGGGGGAATATGTGTTGCATCTCTTCCGCATGCCCATCCCTCAGGAAGCAACGGACGATCTCGACAAAGTCGAGGCTGCTGCATTGGCGGCCGCCGATCAGGCGACCCAGGCCTGGCAGGCAGATGCCCAAGCCCATTTCCGCAGGATTTCGGTCGAAAGCTTCATCGCCTTTCCGTCAGGTCGCAACAAGGTGCTGTGGGACTTTTCCGACCCCGACAAACTGATGCTCGTGGTCAGGGTAGCCTGTCCGAGTGACTTGCGATTGAAAGTCGAACAGGCGGTGTTTCGCGATACCTGGCGGGCGTTGAGGTTAACTCAGTCCAGTGACTCAGGGCCGGGGCGTCTTGCTGAATGATCCGACCAGCCAGTGTCCGGCGATTGCAAAGATGAACAAGACCAGTGCACCCAAGCCCCAGATTGCCCAAATCAACGGGCTGAGCCAACTGATGGCTGAAGCGAAGAAAGGCACGGTCTGGGTTACCGAAACAGTGACGCCATCACGCCAACGGCGGCAATAGGTTCGTTGCAGACGTTGGCTCCAGTTAGCCCTTGGGCCGCTTCTGGCCGCACCCGGCCACTATCCGTGCGGGCTACGCGCGTACGATCGGCAAGTCCTCCCATCGGGTCGTGTATTGCGGGCTGAGACGCCCTCGCGTTACCGACCAGTCTCGCCTTACATTTTTCAAGCTTGACGAACCCAGCTGAATTGCGCCGCGTCCAAAGCGCGCATTGATCACGTCCAGCGTTTTCGAAATACCCATCGAATCGATGGAGTCGTTCTGCTCAAACAATTCCCCCTGACTCACCGACTCCGGTGCTAGATCAAGCAGCATGACACCTGCCTTGCTTAACTGGAAGCCGGGCTGGTAAATCCGCTTGATCCCGCGTATAGCCGCCAGGACAAGAACACGGGTGTCAGATGTTGGTCGTGGCAATGCAACCACCATGCTACGTGAGAAGTTCGGCCCCGAACGAAATGGCGAGGTATGCGCGAACACGCTCACATGCCGGGTCACGCTCCCTTGCTGGCGAAGCTTTTCCGCAGCACGCACCGTGAAGCTGCTGACTGCGTCAATCAGTCCATCCAGATCACTGATCGGGTGGCCGAAACTTCGTGTATGGGCGATCTGCTTTTTGGGGGCCGGAGCATCCTCAATTGCCAGACAGGACTCACCCTGCAACTCGCGAACGGTACGTTCCAGCACTACACTCCATCGCTCGCGTACCAAGGCTGGGTTTATTCGCGCCAGATCGAGGGCCGTCAATACGCCAGCATCCCGCAACTGCTTGCTGATCCGAGGGCCGACACCCCAGACATCACCAACCTCCGTTGCCGCCATCAGGGCCTCTCTGGAGGCCAATGACAAGACCGCCAGGTTACATACCGTGGCGAACTCCGATGGGTAGCTGCCTGGCTTGCGCTCCGCAGCTTTTGCGACATGATTGGCGAGTTTTGCCAGCGTCTTGGTCGGACCGATCCCAACTCCGCACGGAATGCCGATCCATTTGAGTATCCGATTGCGCACAGTCCATGCCCGCATCCCCAAGTCATCGCGCACACCATGCAATCCGATAAATGATTCGTCGATGTAAAGGAAAGAAGAACAGCCATGGACATGACTTCAGCTCAGACATTCCGCTACTCAATCTCTGATGTCGGATGTCCATAGAAAGAACCTCTTTTCCAGGAAATTGGGGCTTGAAGTCCATACCTGCGCAATTGCACCCATTTGACCAGTCAATTGCATTGGTACTGACCACCGCGTGCATCCGACTTGGCCAGTGGGCAGCAGAGACGCAACAGGCAGAAACCGGCCAACAGCGGCCGGTCGTAACCGGCTGAAATCGACCCAAAACAGACGCTTCACATTATGAGTACAATGGTTCCAATTGTTTCTCTGGATGACCAGCCAGTACCAGTTGCGCGTCCAGCACTGACTCGGTCGACAGTCGCCGAACCGATGCGACACCGGCCCCCGCAAAATCCGACACCTGCCCCTGGCAGTCGGCTTATCCGACATTTTTATAGGCATAGTGCTGTAGTGACTATCCTTACACCTGTGAAACGCGCCATTCCCAGCAGGGAACGAGGGCAATGAAGATAGGCATCGGTCGGGAGGCTTTGTAGCGAATGGGGCAAGGAAGCATCTTTTTCATGAAGCGGCCATACCTCGTAGCAGCCATTCTCCTGGCTCTACTGACAAGCGTATTGGCGTTCAGCGTTCTGGAGATCGGTGGCGAAGACGCTCTGACCCGTTACCAGCACGGCTTGCCGCTGCGAGTCGGCTATGCCCTCGAAGCCCCCTTCGTCATGCTCGATGCCGATGGCGACGTCACCGGGGAGGCGTCGGAGGTGTTGCGTCACGTGCTGCATACCCTGGGGTTGGAGCGCGTGGTCTGGTTGCACAGTGATTTCGGCAGCCTCATCCGAGAGCTCGAAAGCGGCCGGATCGACATCATCGCGGCCGGCATGTTCGTCACTGCGGAGCGTCGCGAGCGTGTCCTGTTCAGCCGTCCGACTGCGCTCATTCGTCCCGGCCTCCTGGTTCGGCGCGGCAACCCATTCAATCTTCTTTCGCTGGCAGATTTTTCCAGCCAGTCAGGGGCTCGTCTTGCCGTTATCGACGGCTCGATTGAGCAACAACAGGCACATGCCGCCGGAGTTCCCGAGCGCCGGCTCAAGTTCTTTCCCGATGAGGTGAGCGCAATGGCGGCCATTCGTGCAGGGCAGGCCGACGGCCTGCTCTTGTCGGCCGTGTCGCTGCGCTACCTCATCGACAGGAATGGCGCCGAGGCATTCGAGCTGGTTGCGGCGCAAACGGAGCAGGCGCCAGGTGCCCCGGCCTTTGCCTTCCGTCGGCAAGACTCCCGCCTCCACGAGCAGGTAGATCAGGCGCTGGCCTCCTTCATCGGCAGTGCCGAGCATCTCCAACTGGTGGAAAAGTTCGGGTTTGTCGCCAGCGATCTGCCGAGCGCAACGGAGGAGTCGGAACGATGAACAGAAGCTCAGCACGCACGGTCAATCCCGTACCAGTTCTCGTCGCCTTGGCGCTCTTCGTCACTGCAGTCATGGCGCTGATGGTGTTCTCGAGCTTTCGCTGGGACCAGATATTGCGGCAAGGGCTGCTGCCCCTCGATCAGCTGTCTGAATCGCGGCGGGCGGCGACCGTGGCCGAAGTGCATCTGGAACGGGTCCTCGATGGCGACCCCGCGGTGACCGCGGAGCTGGTGATCGCCAGCCTGGAACGAGCCCTGGCGGCAAGCAGAGAGCTGGCCGCCGGCAAGGGGCACCTTGCCGGCCTCACCATCAACCGGCGTCCGCCGGCCGAGATTGTCCAAGCGACCGAGGCGTATGTGCGGGCTCTGAAGGCAATGGCGCAGGCAATTCGCGATCGCCTGGCCAGCCCCTCACCGACTTCCGCACTCGCCTTGCGCGTGCATTATCGCCAGATCGATGTCGCCGCATCCGAGCTGGAAAGCATCATTCTTCACGAGGTTGCAGCAAGGCATGAGCAGCAGCGCTGGCTCGCGGCCCTCAACATTGCCCTGACAGGCGGCTTGGCCCTGCTGCTCCTGCATATTCTGGCGCGCATCGAACAAGGCCGCGCCCAGGCCTTTACCGAACTGGCTGTCAACGAGTCGCGTCTGCGCGCTTTCGCCTCGGGCATTCCGGAACGCTCGTTTCTACTCGATGCCAGCGGGCGTTACCTCGAAGCCTATGGCATCGGCACGGGCGGGTTTGCCATGCCGACAGAGCAGCTTATCGGCCGGCAGATCACCGACATGCTGCCGCAAGGCGTGGCCAGCGGTTGCCTACAGGTCATCGCGACAACCCTTGCCAGCCGGCACACCAGCAATTATGAGTATTGCCTGCCGATCGATGGCCAAGAGCGCTATTTCGAGGCGCGCATTGCCCCGGTCGGGGACACCGACACGGTCATCTGGTTGACCTGGGACGTCACCGCACGTCATGCCAGCGAACAACGCGTGCGGGATCTGTCGCGGTTATACGGGTTTCTCAGCCAGGTCAGTCAGGCCATCGTCCACAGCACGACCCAGGATGAGCTGTTCGAGCGGATCTGCACCTGCGCACGGGAGCAGGGACGCTTTCATGACGCGCGTATCGAATTGCTCCAGGCTTCGGAGTCCGAGCCGCAGCAACCCGAAGACCCGGGACCGACGACAGCCTTGGCATCGACCTATAGCGGCGAGGTGGTGGAGGCATGGCAGAACAACAAGGTGGTATCTCTGTCCCGGCTGCAGCGCCTGGTCAGCGTTCCGCCATGGATCGAGACGCTGACGGCGGCCGGCATGGAGGCCTGGGTCGGCATCCCGTTACGCCGCGGACAGCGCCTGACGGGGGTGTTGCATCTCGCCAGCCCCAGGCTCGATCTGGAGCGCGCCGACGAGCAGGCACTCTTCGAAGAGATTCGGGACGAAGTCTCACTCGCGCTCACGCGCTTCGAGATCGACCAGCAACATGCCGCGCAGCAGGCCCATCTCGCACTCCTGGCCGCGGCGCTGGAGAACTCGCGGGACGCGGTGCTGATCACCGACCTCGGCGGGCACATCGTCATGGTCAATCGCGCGTTCAGCGATCAGACCGGATACAGCGCTGCGGAAGCCGTCGGCCGTTCCCCGCGCCTGCTCCACTCTGGGAGTTATCCCGAAGCCCTGTTCATCGACATGATGAACACGCTCGCGCACGCAGGCTGCTGGCAAGGCGAGGTCATGAGCCAGAGCAAGAACGGCATGCCACTGCCGCACTTCATGTCGATCGGCAGTGTTCCCGATACCGAGGGCAAGGCCGCCCACTATGTCTACGTGATGACCGATCTGACCCGGGTGAAACAGGCCGAAGAGCGACTCGATGCGCTGACCTATCTCGACCCGCTCACCGGGCTGCCCAACCGGACCCTGATCTGGTTGCGGCTCGAACAGGCCGTGGCGCAAGCCCAGCAAGCCAACGCCGGCGTCGCGGTGCTGGTCATCGATTTCGATGACTTCCATACCGTCAACGACGGTCTTGGCCATGCGGTCGGCGATGAGCTGCTTTGTATGGCGGCGCAGCGGCTGTCCCGCGAGCTCGGGGCGCATCGCATCCTCGGCCGCCAGGGCGGCGATGTGTTCGTCGCCGTCGTCGACAATTTGGCCGACAGCGCAGCGGCCGGGATTATCGCGCAACAGCTTATCGATGCGTTCAGCGAGCCCCTGCAGCTGGCCAGCGCAGGCGAGCTGTTCGCCCAGTTCAGCATAGGTCTGGCGCTCTTCCCCGATGACGGTGCGAATGCCGCCGAATTGCTGCGCAACGCGGAAGCCGCACTGAATGACGCGAAGCGCTCGGGGCGCAAACTGTGGCGCAGCTATGCCCATCACCTGACCACTGCTGCCAGCTCGCGGCTGACGCTGGAAGCGCGTCTGCGGCGTGCCCTGCGGCTGGGGTTATTTGAATTGCACTACCAACCCCTGGTTTCCTGCGCGGATGGCAGCATCATCGGCGCGGAGGCCTTGGTGCGCATGCACCCCGATGCCGACTGCCCGGTGGGCCCGGCCGAATTTATTCCCCTGATGGAAGAAACCGGCCTTATCGTCCAGCTTGGCGAGTGGGTTCAGCGCGAGGCTTGCCGGCAGGGTCGCCAATGGCTCGATGAGGGGCGTACGCCCGGCATCATCGCGGTCAACCTTTCCTCCATGGAGATCCACGGCGGCCGAGTCAAGGAACAACTGCAAAGGATTCTCGAGGAAACCAAGTTTCCCCCGGCATACCTGGAGCTGGAGGTCACGGAGTCCGGCCTGATGGCGTATGGGTCACAGGCGGAACACTTCCTGCTCGATCTGAAGAGCCTCGGTGTAGGTCTGGCGATCGACGACTTCGGTACCGGCTACTCTTCGTTGGCTTATCTCAAGCGCTTTCCCGTGAACAAACTGAAAATCGACCGCAGCTTCATCAACGACATCCCCCACGATGCCACGGATGTGCAACTGGCGATCACCATCATCGCGATGGCCAAGAACTTCGGTTTGAACGTACTGGCCGAAGGCGTTGAAAGGGAGGAGCAGCGGCGTTTTCTGGCCGAGAGCGGCTGCGATTTCTGGCAAGGCTACTTGTGCAGCAAGCCCCTGCCTGCCAGGGAGTTTGCCGCGCATTTCCTTCCAGTTTGCGACAATTCAAGGCGTACTGAACTGCTCTAACTGGAGGCTGCATACGGTGTTGTTAAGCATGCGCCGTATTTTTCCAGGCCCTTATAAGTTCTGGTTTTGCGCCAAGGCGCTCGCGCTAAACCGGGTAGGGAGGGCAAGTCGCTCCCCGCCTGACGACTTGGGTAAGGAGATTTATTTATAGAGGTGACTGGCCGCTCCTGGCCGATTGCTGCCTGTCGTGGACGACCGTTTAACTTCAAAGCCTGACTGGATTGCAAACTGCTGACACGCGTAGATTCTGTTTTCGACTCGTTTAATGCCGTCGATGCCAGGCCA
>JBIJDO010000279.1:0-4447 GCA_044344105.1 Tabrizicola sp. | reverse complement strand
CCTTCAGCTCGTCAGCCGACCGCAACTCGGTCATCTCGGCGTCATTGAAGAGCGCCGCCCCAAGGGTCTGCGACCAGCCCTCGGCAAAGTTCATGTCCGGCGACATCGGGTCCGAGCCGGTCGCGGTCCCGTCCGAGGTTTGGGCGACCGCAGCCAACGGAACGGCGCACAGGGCAAGAATGGCAATCATCGGTTTCATGGTGTTTTTTCCTTACGGGTTGCTGACAGGTTTCAAGATGGGCGCGGGCAGTCTTCAACCCGCGTAGTCGTTGGGAAGACCCTCCGGGCTACAGGCGCGAACTGCTGCCAGTCCCCCCCAGTCCTGAGGGATCGTCACCAGAGGCAGAGCCGCTTGTGCTACTGCCCGGAGATTTCACGCGCAGGTTGTTCTGAACATGGGTGACGCCGCTCACGTTTTCGACGCAGTCTTCGGCGTGGCGCTTCGCCTCGCGCGATTCAACCTCGCCGGTGAGGGTCACCTCACCGCCTTCGACAGTGACTTCTATGCTGGACGCATCGACCTTCCAGTCGTCGGTCAGCCGGTCGTTGACGTCCTCGCGGATGCGGTCGTCCGAACGGGAATACCCTTTGGGGCCTCGCCCGCGATGGTCCATCTTCCGGCGACGGGCCGCGTCTTCGTCGCCAAACCACGAGGCCACCTCGTCCCCGGCCCGTTCGAACATCCCACGGTCATTGCCACCGTAATCCGACCGCGAACCGCCAAAGCTGCCCTGGCCGTAGTTGCCACGAAAGCCGCCCGTGCCGTATCCCTGGTCGCCGTAGCGCTGACCCAAGCCGCGATAGGGGCCCTCTTCATAGGAGCCCTGCTCATAGTCACGCGGGCCATAGTCACGTTGACCAAAGCTGTCGCCTTGCGACGACATGCGGCGACTGAACTGGCCCCAGTCCTCGCCGCGGTTTTGCATGTTCTTGTCGGAGCGACCGCCATACCCGGAGTCGCCACCCTGCGAGCCACCAGCCGACCGGTCTTGCGAATACTCCGACGAGCCGAACCCGCCGGTGGCGCGGTCCTGATAGAGCCGCTCGTCCGAACTTCCGCGTTCCGAGCCTTCGCCCTGCCTCTGATTGTAGTCGTTGTCGTAGCGTTTCGACTTGCGCATCGCCGTGTCCTCCACTGCTTGGCCTGCTTCGCGGACGCAGTCACGTTCTGCGCCGGTCAGGTTCCCAACAAGGCAGCCGGGGCAATGTTCCGCGCCTGGCGGCAAATGCCGGGCGGGGTCGGCGGAAAGCTGCGACCGCCGGAACAAAGAGCGGTGCCTGCGCTTGAAGGAAGGTCAATGCATGCAGCATGAGGCAGCCCGTGCCCAAGCTTTCACCCGATGCGACCGCAGCGGCGGCGGTCGCGTTCGCCGCGCCAGTCACCGAAGGCGAAGCCCTGCCCCGCGTCGGCAGGTTTGTCCGGGTCTGGGGCAGACAGGTCCATGTTCATGTCTGCGGTTCGGGCCGTCCCGTCCTGTTGCTGCATGGCAACGGCAGTATCGGGGAAGAGCTTTTGCGGCCGTTCCGGGTGCGCCCCGGATTGACCTACATCGCGCCCGACCGTCCCGGTTTCGGATTCAGCGAACCGGTGCCGCGCGACCTGTCCGACCCGCTCTCCCAGGCTGCGTGGCTGGCGGACCTGATGTCGGCGCTTGGCATCAGGCGGGCCGATGTCGTTGCGCATTCGCTGGCCGCCGGCATGGCGCTGGTCTTCGCGTCCACCCGTCCCGCGAGGGTCGGGCATCTTGTGCTGCTGTCGCCGTTCTGCCGGCCGACAGCCGAGCGCCTGATGGCAGGCCTGCGCTTGGCCGTGGCGCCGGTGATCGGCGGCTGGCTGCGCCGCACTGTGGTGCCACGCCTTGTCCGCCACAACCGCAAGCGTCTTCTGCGCAAGTTCATGGCACCAAACCCGGTGCCGCCCTCGCTCGCCGATCTTCCGGTCAGCCAGCTTTCACAGCCGAAGGCCGTGCGCGCCATGGCAGATGAGCTTCTGGCCTTCAACGCGGGGATGCACCGGGCTGAGGCTACCCTGCGGGTCCGCTGCCCTGTCACCGTGATCCACGGGCTGAAGGACAGGACGGCGCTCCCTGGCTGGCACCTGCCCTGGTTGCGGCAACGGGCGACGCAGCTTCGCTGCATCCTGGTGCGGGACTGCGGCCATGCGGTGCAGCATGTTGTTCCCAGGATGATCGAGCGCGTGGTGTCCGGCGGGTAGGTCCGTGCCTTGGCATTCAACCTGCGGAAGAACAAATTGCTTTTGAACCACAAACCTGTGTTACGGTGCGCGGCGACGGCTACACAACAAAGCACCTTTGCCCAAGATGCGCTTCGCCAATCTGTCTCAGCGACTGTTTCTGGTGGCGGCCGTCGCGGCGTTGCCGTCGCTGCTGGTTCCGTTTCTCATCCTCTGGTCCGTGCGCAACTCGGTCGAGGAAAAGCTGCATTCGGACGCCCTGGCGCAGGCGCAGATCGCCGCGCTAGAGCTTGATCTGGTCGTCGAGGCCACAGTCGCCGTCATGCGCGCTATGGCCAACACCCGTGTCGTCACTGAAGGCGAGGAATGGGCTTGCGACGCCTACGCCGGCCGTGTCACCGCCGATCTGCCGCAGCTGACGCGGGTCGCGATCTTTGACGCAGCCGGTGGGGTGACCTGCCAGGGTTGGCCGCGCAACGGCATCGAGGCGGAACGACCGCAACCGCTCGACCCGGTGATCGATGAGGGAGTGGTGACCGGCACGTACCTTCCGCCTACAGAAGGCACGCCGGCCCTGCTGCCGATCAGCGTGCCCTTGCCCGAAACCGCGGCCTGGCCGGGGGGCACCATCGTCGGCTGGCTCAATCTTCAGTGGCTTGACGAGCGGATGCGCGCCCGGGCCCTGCAGGATGGTGGATCGATCACGATTGCGGACCGTGACGGCACGATCCTGGTGCGCCAGCCCCAATCCGGGCGCTTTGTTGGCACGCGCATTCCCGATGCGTTCCTGCGCCTGGTGAACGCAACCGCGCCCGGCACCGAAGAGCTGGTCAGCCAGGACGGCACCCGCCGAGTGGTGGGCTACGTTCCGGTGGCCGACAAGCCGAGGGGGCTTTACATCAGCGTCGGGGTGGCGGTTGCCCCCGAGTATTCCCGCGCGACGGCGGACGTGTCGGGGGGCATCGCCCTGGCGGTCGTGGGCAGCATCGCGGCGCTTGTCCTTGCCTGGCTGACAAGCGAGCGATACATAAGCCGCCCGTTCTCCAAGCTTCTGCGCACTGTGGAGTCTTGGAAGACCGGCGATTTGCAGGCCCGCTTCGGCATTGAGGACCGCAACGACGATTTCGGGCGCACCGGGCAGGCGCTGGATGCGTTCATCGACCAGCTCTCCGCGGCCCGCGCAGCCCGAAAGGTCGCAGAGGCGCAGCGGGAAACCGTGGCGCGCGAACTGGATCACCGCATCAAGAACCTGATCACAACCATCCAGGCCATCGCTCGGCAAAGTCTGCGCGGCAAGGGCATGGACGCGGCACTGGCGGTCTTCTCCGAGCGGCTGAAGGCCATGGCTGCGGCGCATGACCTGCTGATCGCCGATTCCTTTCAAAGCGCATCGGTCCGGGAACTGGTCTGGCGCGCCATCGGCCCGTTCGAGGATCGGACCAACCCCCGTTTCGACCTTGCCGGTCCCGAGATTACAGCCAATTCGCGCGTCGCGATGGCCCTGTCGATGGCGTTGCACGAGCTGGCGACGAATGCGGTGAAATACGGTGCGCTGAAAAGGAAAAGCGGACGGGTGGTGATCACCTGGACCTCGGCGGACGGCAGCTTCCGGCTGACGTGGACCGAAACCGGCGGTCCGTCCGTGCCGCCCAGGCTTCGCACCGGCTTTGGGTCAACTATGATCGAACAGGTGCTTGCGAAGCAGATCGGCGGCGATGTCGAGATGCGGTTTGAACCGGACGGACTGCGGTTCAGCTTGTCGGTTGCCTCGCGGCTTCTTCTGCCGGAGAATGCCGATGGCGAAGCCGTCAACCTACTGGAGCCTGCCACTTAATTGGCCCCGACCGGAACAACACCCCCATGAATGGGTTCAGCCTGCAGAAACAGCAGGAGAAAATTCATGAACACAACCACACTCATCGCACTGGTTCTGGTGATTGTCGGCGGTCTAAACTGGCTACTCGTCGGCCTCTTCGAGTTTGACCTGGTCGCCGCACTCTTCGACGGTCAGACCGCCCTATTGTCGCGGATCGTTTATGTTCTGGTCGGCCTGTCGGCACTCTGGCTGCTGGTGCGCTTGCCTATCATGATCAACCGCCGGCCCGACGTGATCGTTACGACGCCCACCGCGTCGTCAGTTCCGCCGCGAGACCCGTCAGTCTGACCGCTTCTTGCGCTGCTCCTGCCCCTCCAGGGGGCGGGAGCCAGGCCTTGCGATCAGGGGGGTGGCTCAGTCGGGGCAACGACTGGATT
>JBIJDO010000282.1:0-4399 GCA_044344105.1 Tabrizicola sp. | reverse complement strand
TACGGGTGACCGGAATTCGTCCTGGCACCGCGATGCGGGTGGGGCGGTGTGGTAGGGCGGGGCTTGCCCCGCCATCGGGAGTCGGGGCACGCCCCGACCTACGGGTACTACGTTTTCAAGGTGCGTTCTTTGCCGACCTGTGCTCCAAAGAGCTCTGCCATCTCAGAATACCATGCAAAATCCGCCCGGAACTCCCTTTCTAACTCTTCCTCGCTCCATGCCTGCCTCTCTGGAACTGTATAGAATCGCCATTTATCCATGACTTCGACTTTGGAAAAAATGAGTGATGAGCCTCCACGGTCAAGAACAGCTACCAGTGCCTGCTCGCTAATGTACCCTGCAGTCCTCATCTTAATTCTAGATTTGTAATAGCCCTTTATCCGTCTCACGCGTTCCCATTCGCTGTCACTAATTCCAACCTCCTTAGCTAGCTTAAACCCGTCTTCTCGTGGTGCTGCTGTATCAAATTCGGCGAGATTAGCCTGCCACTGTCTCCAAAGCTCCCTTGTAAAGATAAGGTCGTCGTATAATGCTGTATATTCTGAATAGCTACCTAGAATGAAATCCGCATCTGCGCCCTTGGTAGCAAACTCCGAGCCAAGCTTGTTTGCGTACCATGCCGCAGCAAAGCCGAACGCACCCATAAATGCAATCTCAAGAAATGTTGGATAAAGTCCTTCAAAGAGACCAAATCCTGAGAGCGTTGCATTCGCGCCAATGAGGAATCCAATCAGCGCCCAAAACACGATCATCAGAACAATGAAGCCGAAAAGAACGCTATTTTGGATCACCCCCAAACCTCCACAAACTCCCGCCACTCGCCCTTGCTCATGCCGGAGGCCTCTTGCGTCACTGTTTCACCCGCAAGGCGGCGTTTCAAGACGGAAATCGCCTTGGCCGACAGCGTGACCCCGCCCATCCGGTAGTCCTCGAAGGCCGCGTAGGCCAGGGGGACCCAGTCGCGGACGGTGGCCGCGATGGCCTCGGCGTAGACGCGGATTTCATATTGGGCGTGGGGGTCGGCGCGGAGGCGCAGGAAGTGGAAGAGGTTGTGCAGGTCGACCTTCCAGTACCACTGGGTGTAGATGTTGGCGGGCAGGTTCATGCGGGCAAGTTCCCGCGCGAGGCCCTGCTGGCCGTCCTGGGAGAGCATCGCCTCGTAATGGTCATAGGCGCGGTTGGCGTCGGATTTGAGGAGGTCGAGGACGCGGGCGGCTTCTTCGCCGGTGAGGACCTCGCCCCGGCCCTGGTTGTTGACGGTGGACTGGGCGGCGAGGTGTTCGGGGGCGGGGATGTAGAACTCCCGGTCGAGGATCGAGTAGCGTCCACTGTATTCGTTGACGTTGGCGGTGCGGTGGCGGATCCACTGGCGGGCGACGAAGACGGGGAGTTTGACGTGGAGCTTCAACTCGCACATCTCGAACGGGGTGGAGTGCCAGTGGCGCATGAGGTAGCGGATCAGGCCCTCGTCATTCTGGACGTGTTTCGTGCCCGCGCCGTAGGAGACGCGGGCGGCCTGGACGATGGCAGAATCGTCGCCCATGTAGTCGATGACGCGGATGAAGCCGTGGTCGAGGACGGGCTGGGCTTTGTAAAGATGCGCCTCCATCCCTTCGGAGACGGCGCGGAGGGTCTGGCGGGGGGTCTGCCTTGCGGCCTCGATCTCAGCGAGTTGGTCGGGGGTGAGCATGGCGGGCCCTTATGGTTGTGACGAGTCGGGGTCTACTATAGCTTGGGGTAGGTGCGGGTGATACCGCAAGATGGATGGAGGATGAGATGGGCATCAGGTATCTGCACACGATGGTGCGCGTGAAGGATCTGGAGCGATCGATGGCGTTCTACCGCCTTCTGGGGCTGAAGGAGACGCGGCGGCATGAGAGCGAGCCGGGCCGCTTCACGCTGGTGTTCATGGCGCCGCCGGGGCAGGAGGATTGCCCGGTGGAGCTGACCTACAACTGGGACGGGGACAACGGCTTGCCGTCGGACAGCCGGCATTTCGGGCATCTCGCCTATGAGGTGGACGACATCTATGCGCTTTGCGCGCATCTGCAGGCGAACGGGGTGCTGATCAACCGGCCCCCCCGCGACGGGCGGATGGCGTTCGTGCGGTCACCGGACAACGTGTCGGTGGAGCTGTTGCAGCGCGGGGCGGCGAAGGCCCCGGCGGAGCCCTGGGCGAGCATGGCATCGACGGGGAGTTGGTGAGGCGAAGGAGCCTCCGGCGGGGATATTTTGGCCAGTATGAAAGGCCGGGGGTCAGAGAGACCAGAGGCTGAAGGTGTCCGGCCCGAGGGCGCGGGTTTCCCGGAGGCGGGCGCGGGGGGCGTCGGCGAGGAGAGCGAGGGCGAGGGGGCCGAGGGCGGGGTGGCCCTCGGATCCGATCAGGACGCCGCCGGAGAAGAGAGCCAGTTCATCCACCAGCCCTGCTTTCATCAGCCCCGCCGCGACAGTGCTCCCCCCTTCGCTTAGGATGCGGGTGAGGCCTTTCTGGGCCAGTGCTTGCAGGGAGGCTTTTAGGTCGAGGTGGCCGTCGGTCTGGGGGGTTTCGATCAGGGTGGCTCCGATGCCTTCCCAGGCCTTGCGCGCGGCGTCGGGCGCGGAGGGTCCGTGGATGAGCCAGACCGGGCTTTGCCGGGCTGCGCGGCCCAACCGGCTTTCGGGGGAGTGTTTCAGCATCCGGTCGAGGACGATGCGGACGGGCTGCCTTGCCGCGCCCATGTCGCGGACCGTAAGGTCGGGGTCGTCGGCCAAGGCGGTGCCGGAGCCGACCATGACGGCGTCGTGCGACATCCGCATCGCGTGGACCTTGCGGCGGGCTTCGGGGCCGGTGATCCAGCGGGACTCGCCGGTCCGGGTGGCGGTGCGACCGTCGAGGGAGGCGGCAAGTTTCAGGGTTACGAAGGGGAGGCCTTGCGTCACCCGTTTCAGGAAACCGGCGTTGAGCTGGGTGGCTTCCGTTGTCATCACACCTTCGGTCACTTCGATCCCGGCGGCGCGGAGTATGGCGTGGCCTTTGCCGGAAACCCTCGGGTCGGGGTCGGTGAGGGCGGTGACGACGCGGGCGACGCCTCCGGCGACCAAGGCATCGGCGCAAGGGGGCGTCTGGCCGTGGTGGGCGCAGGGTTCCAATGTGACATAGGCGATGGCCCCTTCGGCTTGCGGGCCGGCCTGTTGCAGCGCCCGAACCTCGGCATGGGGCCGACCGCCGGGTTGGGTCCAGCCGCGACCGACGATGAGCCCGTCCTTGACGAGGACGCAGCCCACTGCGGGGTTGGGCCAGACATTGCCCAGGCCCCGCGCCGCAAGGCGCAGGGCATGGGCCATGTGGACTGTACCGGTCACTCTTCGGCGGCGTTGCCCGGCCGCAGTTCGCTTACGAAGCCGTCAAAGTCATCCGCGGTCTGGAAGTTCTTGTAGACGCTGGCAAAGCGCACATAGGCGACGGTGTCGATCCGGGCGAGACTTTCCATCACGATCTCGCCGATGACCTTGGACGAGATGTCGGTATCGCCTAAGGATTCCAGCCGCCGCACGATTCCGCTGATCATCTGGTCGATGCGCTCGGGGTCGATGGGCCGCTTCTGCATCGCGATGCGGATCGAGCGTTCCAGTTTCGAGCGGTCGAAATCCTCACGCTTGCCGGAGGATTTGATGACGACGAGGTCGCGCAGTTGCACGCGTTCGTATGTCGTGAAGCGCCCGCCGCAAGCGGGGCAAAAGCGGCGGCGGCGGATCGAGACGTGATCCTCGGCCGGCCGCGAATCCTTCACTTGCGTGTCGATGTTGCCGCAGAATGGGCAGCGCATCGGCCACCTCCTTGCTGTTGTTGGACTTCCCGCCTCTAGGGCCGGGTGTTCCCCCGGCTCCCGCTACAGACTATAGGGGAAGCACTTGCATCTGGGGAAGCACCATCTTTGCGGCCCAGAATATGGGAAAGCGACTGTGGCGGGGGAGACTCAGGGCGCGGTCGGAAGCGGGAGGAAACGACGGATTTGCGCAAGGCCTTGGGCGGGATCGTGAAGGACGAGGTCCAGTTAATTGTCGAATGGCTGGCGCATTGCATGGCGCTGGGGTTCACCGACTTCCTGATCTACGACAACGAGAGCACCGACGGGACGACGGACATCCTGCGGGCGCTGGACGGTGCGGGCGAGATGGTGCACCTGGACTGGCCGCATGCGGTGGGCCAGAGGCCGCAGCGGCTGGCCTATGGCCATGCGCGCCGCCATGCCGAGGTGGACTGGCTGGCCTGTTTCGATGCCGACGCATTCCTGAACCTGCGCGAAGATGCGAGCATCCAGGCGTTTCTGGCCCGGTTCGGGCCGGATGTCAGCGCGATTGCGGTCAACTGGGTGGTGTTCGGCAGCGCAGGACAGGCGCAGTTTCGTCCGGTCCTGGC
>JBIJDO010000256.1:0-4806 GCA_044344105.1 Tabrizicola sp. | reverse complement strand
GGGGGGGCCCATCCCCCCCGCCCCCCCCAACCCTTGGCCTTGTTTTGGCCCAAGTCGGTTTGCAGAATGCGCCCAGGAAGACGAGGCAGGAGCAGACCCAGATGATCCGCGGACCGATCAGCATGTTGATCGTCGGATCGATCACGCTTGTCCTGTTCCTTCTGGTCTCGCTCGGCCCGCGCTGGGCGTTCGAGCGCATACTGCCGGAACCCGTTCTTGCGATGCTTGAAGGCAGCGCGACACTGCAGTCCTTCGGGAGCGGCGGCTTTGCCTCCGGCGACACGGCGGCGGACATGCTGTCGGACGGCGCTGACGGATTGCGGGCGAAAGGCCCGATTGCCGCCCGTCCGGGCAACCTCCCGGTCCGCATCGCGGAGGTGATCACCGGATACAGCACGCGGATCGGGTCGGACGCCCCGGCAGAGGTCACCACGATCCGGCCGATCACCGGCTGCCGTCCGACCGCTCCGCAGGAGGGGACGGTGATCGGTCATGTGACCGCCGGGCAAAGCGGCCTGACGCTGCCCCTGTCCACCTACAACGACACGCGGCTTGCCGCTGCGGTCCAGTCTATGGTGAACCGCGTCCGGTCCGGGGGGGCTTTGGAGGTCGAGGGGATGAAAGGACCCAGCTACGAGGCCTATGATGTCGCCGTGACCGAAACCCGTGCGCCGGTCTATCTCGTGCTGGTGAACGGCTCGGGCAACCGGATCTGGAACATCCACCTGGCCGAAGGCGCGCGGATCGAGCGGGTCATCCTGCTGGGGGGCGACCAGGCGGGCGTGGCAAATCTCGATCCGGTCGTCCCGGTCGAGGTGATCCTTGCGCCGGGTCTTGCCGACTGCGGCATCCAGCCCTTCTACGCCCTGAACCCCGGCCACCGGTTCTTCGAGGCCCTGACGAATGGCCCTGACAGCACCAGGGCCGAAAGCGAAGCGAAACTTGTGGCGATGACCGAAAGGATCGCGGCCTACGACATCTGGTTCCGCGACACGTTCGGCGTTCTGGCGTCCGACACCCGCGCCGGGTTCGACGAAGGCACGATCTCCGTGGTCGGCCCGGTCCCGGGCGAGGCCGATCCCAAGGCGGTCTATGCGCCGATCCAGGGCGCGAAGATCCGCACGACCCAGGATGTCTATTTCGAGGTCCGCGGCCAGGTTCCGGAAGGCGAGGATTTCGCCGCCCGCGTCAAGGCGATCGCGACGACCTTCGCCTTCGGTGATCTGGGCTACCTCCGGCAGGGGGCAAGGTTCTGATGCTGCGGCTCCTGATCGGCACCGGCGTGCTTCTGATGGCCGTGGGCTTCGGCGCGGCCGGCTGGCAGTACTGGCAGACCCTTCCCAGGGCAGAGGCCGCGACGGTGACGGAGGCCCCGGTCGAGACGCGACCGACCCGGCAAAGCTGGCTGATCTCGCCGACCGGCGGGCCGGTGCCGCAAGCCGAGGTCCGCGCCTATCTCGCGCAGGAGCGTTTCGTCCCCGAGCGGACGGTCGAGGTGACCCTGCAGGCCCGGCTCGCAACGCTGCTGGTCGAAGGCGAGAAGCTTCCCGAAGCGGTCTTCCTGCCGGTCCTGGCCGACATCCGCGCGCCGAAGGTGGCCGAAGGGCTGTGCGACACGCTGCGCCAGAGCATCGCCGCCGATTGCGCGGTGAATGCGGCCGGGGTGCAGGAGGGCAGTGTCGACCCTGCGGCGGGGACCGCGCGGTTCAAGGTGGAACTGGTCTACCGCCTGAAGGACGACGCTGTCGAAATGCCCGACCTTGCCGCGCATGTGTTCCGCACTGACCGCCTTCGGCTTTCACCGGCCGAGGATGCCGCGGTCGCTGCCAGCCCCGAAGCGGCCCTGATCGCGGCCGTGGCCGCCTTGACCGACGCCTGTGCCGCCGAAGGGGCGGGGCAGGTTTGCCGTCCGCTGCGGCTGTCGGTCGACTGGATGCCGGGCCGGCCGATGTCCGCCGGGGCCGAAATCGGCTGGCTGGAACCTTTGCCCAAGGGCATGTTCATGGCCCCGCCGCTCGACCCCGCCACGGGGGGCTGAGCGGCGGCGGAAACGCCTTCAGGCCGTGGCCTTCGCCAGCGCCTGATCCAGGTCGGCGATGATGTCGCGCACGTCCTCGATCCCGATCGAGACCCGCACCACATCGGGTGCCGCCCCGGCCTTGACCTGCGCCTCCTCGGACAATTGCCGGTGAGTTGTCGAGGCCGAATGGATGATCAGGCTGCGGGTGTCGCCCAGGTTTGCCACGTGACTGAACAGCTTGACGCTGTCGATCAGCCGCATGCAGGCCTCGTATCCCCCCTTCACCGTGAAGGTGAAAAGCGCCCCCGGCCCTTTCGGCGTGATGGATTGGGCGAGCTTGTTGTAGGGTGAGGATTTGAGGCCGGGATAGGTCACCTTGCCCACACGTGGATCCTGCTCCAGCCAGTCCGCGACGATCTGGGCATTTTCCACATGCCGCTGCATCCGAAGGGGCAGGGTCTCGATCCCCATCAGCGTGTAATGCGCCCCTTGCGGGTTCATCGTCATGCCAAGGTCGCGCAGGCCGACGGCGATGGAGTGGAAGGTGAAGGCCATGTTGCCCAGGGTCGGGTGGAAGACAAGGCCGTGGTAGGCGGGCTCGGGCTGGGAAAGCGAGGGGAACTTGTCGTCCTTCGACCAGTCGAACTTGCCCGAGTCCACCACGATCCCGCCGGTGACGGTGCCATTGCCGGTCAGGTACTTGGTGGCCGAATGGACGACGAGGGTCGCGCCGTGCTCGATGGGACGGCAGAGGTAGGGCGAGGCGGTCGTGTTGTCGACGATCAGCGGGATGCCTGCACGATCCGCGACCCGCGCGATAGCGGGCAGGTCGGAGAGGGCACCGCCGGGGTTGCAGATCGTCTCGCAAAAGAGGGCGCGGGTGTCCTTGTCGATGGCCTTCTCGATTTCCTTCGGGTCGTCGAAATCGACGAACTTCGCCGACCAGCCGAACTTGCGGATCGTGTTGGAAAACTGCTGGATCGTGCCGCCGTAGAGCTTCGTGGAAGCGACGACATTCCGACCGGGGGCCATCAGCGGGAAAAGCGCCATGATCTGCGCCGCGTGGCCCGAAGAGCAGGCGATGCCGCCCGCGCCGCCTTCGAGGGCGACGACCCGGTTGGCAAGTGCCGAGACGGTCGGGTTGGTCAGGCGGGAATAGACGTAGCCCACCTCCTGCAGGTTGAAGAGCTTGGCCGCATGGTCGGCGTCGCGGAAAACGTAGGCGGTGGTCTGGTAGATCGGGACCTGCCGGGCACCGGTGGCGGGGTCGGGGTCGGCACCGGCGTGGATGCACAGGGTATCGAAGCCGAGGGGTCTGTCGGTCATGGGTCGTCCTCCCTTGTTCGGACGCGAGGGTAGGGGGCTTTGAGGCGCGAGGCAACGGGGAGTGTCCACGCGTGGGCAGCTTTTCAGAAGCAAGAAAATCAATGACTTGTGTGCGGGTGTTTACGGAAAATTCATCTCCAACTGCAGGTTATGAGAGCAGGATCGTTGCGGGCGCGGGGGGTTCCATGCTTGGATCGCCCGATGAAATCCCGGAGCCTGACCCGATGCTGACCCCTTTCCATCTCGCCTATCACGTCACCAGCCTGGACGCGGCCCGCGCCTTCTACGGCGGGGTGCTGGGCTGCCGTGAGGGGCGCAGCACCGAGACCTGGGTCGATTTCGACTTTTTCGGACACCAGATCAGCCTGCATCTGGGCGTCCCGTTCCAGACGACCAACACGGGCCGCGTCGGCGACCACATGGTGCCGATGCCGCATCTGGGGCTGGTGCTGCTGCTGCCGGACTGGCGGGCACTTGCCGACCGGCTGACGGCAGCGGGCGTGGCGTTCGTGCTGCCGCCGCAGGTGCGGTTTGAAGGCGAGGCGGGCGAGCAGTGGACGATGTTCTTCCGCGACCCGTCGGGCAACCCCATCGAGGTGAAGGGTTTTCAGGTGATGGAGGGGGTGTTCGGGGGGTAGGGGAGTCGGTCTGAAGCCCGACCCACCTTAGTAATGATAGCGGCACTGGGCGATGTCGAGCGTCTGATCCACGCCGGAGCCAGAGACGCGGTAGACCAGCCGATGTTCGCTGGAGATGCGGCGGGACCACCAGCCGGCAAGGTCGCCTTTCAGAGGTTCGGGCTTGCCGGTGCCGGTGAAGGGATGACGGCGGCATTCCTCGATCAGGGTGTTGATCCGGGTCAGGACCGTTGGATCGATGGTCTGCCAATGCACGTAATCCGCCCAGGCATGCGCAGCAAAGCGCAGCTTCATTCCAGAGTGCGGATGTCCCCGCCGCCCGCATCAAGTTCAGCAATGGCAGTGCGCAGTCGCGCGGCGTTCCTGGGCGATGACAGGAGATGCAGTGTTTCCTGAATCGCGTCCCATTCGCTTTGCGCGACCATGACCACGGCCTCACGACCCGTGCGGGTAATGATCGCGGGGTCGCGGTCCTGCACCACCCGGTCCATTGCGGAGGCGAGGTTGTTGCGGGCGTCGGTGTAGGTGAGGATGGTCATTCCGGGCCTCTTTGGCAGGTCAGAATATGTGCAGAATACTGTACATGTCAAGGTCGTGCATGGGGTGAACGCGCGGTGCGCTGGGCCACACCTGCCGATGCTTTTCCGGTTGCGCTTCCCGGCTGACCGGCCAACTCTGACCCGTCAGGCGCGGGGAGCATCACATGGCGGTGGAATCGGCGGGCGTTGATCTGGTTTCGGTGGTGACGCTTCTGGGCGCGGCGGTGGTCGCGGTGCCGGTGTTCAAGCGGCTGGGGCTGGGGTCGGTGCTGGGCTATCTCGC
>JBIJDO010000255.1:0-4833 GCA_044344105.1 Tabrizicola sp. | reverse complement strand
GCCATCACCGTGATCCGCAGCGTCACCAGAAGCGCCTCGCCCAGCATCACCCGGTCGGTCACCAGCTGCTCCCAGACCCGACCGGGCGACGGAAGCAGGTAATGCGGCACCTCGTAGGCCGTCACGAACCAGTCCCACAGCCCCAGGGTCGCGAACACGACCAGGACCGGGACCACCCAGCGCGCCACGGCCTCGATCCGCGCGGCGCGGGCACGGCGGGTTTCCTCGGCATCCCAGACGGCGGCGGCGCGGTCTTCGGCGATGGTCATGCGGGCTCTCCCATCGCTTCGGCCAGCGCCGCTGAGACGACCTGGGCATGGGCGGCATAGGTGGTCGAGGTGCGAAACTCCATCGTCCGGGGATAGGGCGCATCGACCTCTATCTCGCGCACCACCCGGCCCGGACGGGGGGCCATCACGATGATGCGGTCCGACAGGAACACGCTTTCAAAGACCGAATGGGTGACGAAGATCACCGTGCAGCCGATCTTGGATCGCATGGCGAGAAGGTCGTTGTTCAGCTTCTGGCGGGTGATTTCGTCCAGGGCGGCAAAGGGTTCGTCCATCAGGATCAGCCGCGGTCCGGTGACCAGCGCCCGGGCGATCGACACCCGCATCTTCATGCCCCCCGACAATTCGCGCGGATAGGCATCCTGGAAATTCGCCAGCCCGACGAGGTCAAGCGCCTCGTCGATCCGGGACCGTACCGACCCCATGCTCTGCCCCCGCAGCCGGAACGGCAGATGCACGTTCTGCGCCACCGTCGCCCAGGGCATCAGCGTCGGTTCCTGGAACACGACGCCGAGGTCGCCCTTCTGCTGCCCCCCCGTCCACAGGATGCGCCCCGCCGTCGGCTGCATCAGCCCCGCGATCAACCGCAGGGCTGTCGATTTGCCGCAGCCCGAGGGACCGAGCAGCGACAGGAAATCCCCTTCATCCAGCGCCAGGGTCATGCCCTGCAGCGCCGTGACGGTGCCGTTGAACACCTTCGCGATCCCCTGCATTTCCAGAAGCCTGCGACGGTCTCCCAAAGGCCGGATCGTGCGGGAAGCCAGTTCGATCATCTGCCGCGTCCTGCAGCGGCGGGGCAGGCCGGGATCGTCCCCGCCGCCCCACCGCCCGTGCCTTATTCAGCCGGCCGCAGGTCGAGGCCGACCTTCTTGTTGACGAACTGCAGCGTATAGCCCTTGCGGATGTCCACGCCCTCCGGCAGCACGCCTGCCTTCACCATCGAGGCGTAGAACTCGTCCATATGCGCGTCGGTCATCGCACCGATGCCCATTGTTTCCGCATCGCCGGAATCGACGATCCCGTTCTCCTTCATCGCCGCGATGGAATAGGCGATCGCCTCGTCCGACATCTCGGGATTGTCCGCCTTGATCAGCTCGATCGCCTTGGTGTTGTCGCCGTACAGGAAGTTGTACCAGCCGATGGCGGACCCATCGACAAAACACTGCACCACCTCGGGCCGGTTCGCGACCGTGTCCGCCATGGTCTCGATCACGGTGGAATAGGCGTTGTAGCCTGCGTCCGCGATCAGCCAGGCATCGGGCTTGAAGCCCGCTTCCTTTTCGACGAAGAACGGCTCGGAGGTGAGATACCCCTGCATCCCCCAGGTCTTGTTGGCGATCAGCGGCGCGGCGCTGAACGTGTAGACCTCGCGCTGTTCCGGCTTGAAGCCATAGGCGCTGATCATCCAGGCCCAGAAGGTCAGGACGCCACCGTCCGAGATCAGGATCTTGTCCAGCTTCACCAGGTCGGCGAACGATGCGGCGGCTCCGGGATGGGTGACGATGACCTGCGGGTCCTTCTGGAAGGATGCGGCAACCGTCACGATCGGCAACCCTTCGATCACCGCGTTGATCGTGTCCAGCGACGATCCGCCCATGTGGAAATCGACCTGACCCGCCAGCATGAGCGCACGGTTGTTCACCTGCGGCCCCCCCGGCAGGATGGTGACATCCAACCCGCAGGCGGCATAGGTGCCATCGGCCACCGCCTGATAGTAGCCGCCGTGTTCGGCCTGGGCGACCCAGTTGGTGCCGAAGGTGACGGCAGTGTTCTGCGCGGCGACAGGAACGGCCACGACAGCGGCGACAGCGGCGCCGAGAAGGGAACGGACAAGGGCGGACATGCATCACTCTCCTGTTGGGGGCCCGTCTGACGCGGGACCGATCGACTTGGTCACATAGCGCGATCCTTGCAGAGCCCCCCCCCGCTCGCCACTGTTTTTGCCGCCGCCCGCCCCGGTTCTCGCCTGAATCTGCCCAAGCAGGCGGCATCTGCCCGGAAACGTGCAAAGCAGATCCTTCGCCTGGCCGGGTTTGCCAAGCCAGCCACTTCCGGCGCAGACTGTTCTTCCCGGAAATGGAGACCGCCATGCGCGCCCTGACGCCCCTGTCGATTCGTCCACCCTTTGCCGCCTATGCCCATGGGGTCGAGGTTCCGGCAGGCCTGCGCTGGGTCTGCACCTCGGGACAGCTGGGCCTGACGCCGGACGACACCCTGCCCGACGGCGCCGAGGCGCAGGCCGCGCAGTGCTTTGCCAACTGCACGGCCATCCTGGCCGAGGCCGGAATGTCCCCTGCCGATGTGGTGCGCATCAACGCCTTCGTCACCAACCGCACCCACATGGCGGGCTATATGCGCGCCCGCGACGCCTGGCTGAGGGGGATCGCCCGTCTGCCGGCTTCCACGCTCGTGATCGTGTCCGGCTTCACCCGCCCGGAATTCCTGGTCGAGGTCGAAGTGACGGCTGCAGCACCTTGAGGCACTGGCAGGCAGCCCCCAAGACCTGCCCGTCTCCAGAAGATGCGGGCAGCCTCGGCACCCGCTGCCAGCTACTCTGCCGCCGCATTACTGGCCGCTTGCGACCACAAAGCGGAGTGCTTGCTCAATTCCTGTGCGAATGGCCCGACCCCGCCATCGACCGGGATGTTTCGCGCAGAGTATTGCCACAACACCAATTTGACCGGAGGGTTGCGCCGATGCTGACACTCGCGCTTTAGAAACCGGAGATCGCCGCTCCGAAGCTGTCGCTGTCGCTGAACAAGGGCGCGCGGTTCACCGTCACGGTCAACTGGGTCTGCAACGCCGCGCATCAGGACGATGTCGACATCCACGCGCTGGCAGCGCGCAATGACGGCGCGGGCGCCAAGGTCTCGACCAACGACGCGGTCCTGTCCACCTACAACACCAAGCGCATGAACCCGGGCGGCGGCGTGCTTGCCAACAACGCCGACGGATCGTTCCAGACCCCGGAGGGCGGGCTGATCCATTCCGGCGACATGCGGGTGCAGAACAGTGCCGAAAGCATCGTGGTCGACGGATCGCTCCTGCCTGCCGGCGTGAACGAGGTGCCGATCTTTGCCACGGTGCATGAGGCCGACCACGGCGGTGGCCATGCCGAGCAAGGCGAAGAAGAAGATGACGAAGCCCCGGCCTTCGGCGACATCGACGTCTGCACCATCCGCCTTGCCGACAGTGCCGGGGCCGAGCTTGGCGCGTTCACGCTGTCGGACGAGTTCCGCCAGTTCAACGCAGTGCAACTCGGCAGCCTCGTCCTCGGACCGCAGGGCTGGGAATACATGGCGGTCGGGCGCGGCTTCAACGGCACGCTGAACGACATTCTCGCGCATTTTTCGTGATCCGATGACCCGGCGCGATCAGGACCGCCTGCCGCCGCGCCCGACCGTGATGGGGCAGGTCGCTCCGACCAAGCGGGCGGCGAAGGCCCCCGTCGAGGCGCGGGCAGCACAGCCGGACCGCCCGCGGGTGCCGACGGCCATGCCCGGCACCACGCCTGCCCGCATCGCGCTGGACGCAGCGCTGCTGGCGCGCGCAGCACCCGGCGTGGCGGAGCCGGTGGTCGCGCAAGCAAGCGCGATCCTGTCCAAGGTCATCCCGGCCCATCTCGATGACCGCAGCACCCTCTTCTGGGGGCAGGACCTGCAGAAGACGCACCGCGCCCTTCTGGACGAGCGGCTGAAGCTGCTGAAATCGCCGCTCTTGCGCGAGGCCCCGTTGCACCTGTCGCGACTGCGCGACCTCCTCATGCGGCTTGACCCCGAGACGCTGGCAAAACCGGGCGGCGTGATGGCCGCCTCGTTCCGGCAGTTGTCGCGCACCGTCGATACCCCGGAGGAACTGGCTGCGGCGCGGGCCGAGATCGAGGCGCTGCTGCGCCTTCTGGCCGAGGCAGGCGAAGGGCTGGCAACCCTGCGGGCGCAGCTTGTCCCGCAGGGCGAACGTCTTGCCGAACTGGGCGACCGGGTCGAGGCGATGGCCGTCGCCGCCGCCTATCTGGCCGAGACCGCCGACCCCCGCTTTGCCCGAAGCTTGCGCGAACGGCGCGACAGCCTGCGCGCCACAGCGATCCAGATCCGCTCCGGTCAGATGCTGCACGAAGGCGAGGCCGACCTGCCCGCGCGGCTGGTGCTGGCGATCCAGAACCTCGCGCTGGTGGCGCTGCCCGCCTGGTTGCAGAACCTGGCGCTCTTCGAGGCAAAGCTCGCCTCAGGCCGCCCGCCCTCGCTGACCGACGCGCGGGACCTGACGTTCCGCCTGCACGACATGCTTTCACTTTTCCCCAGAACGGAGTGACCGATGGCCCTGCAACTTGATCTCAACAAGGCCGCCCAGACCCTGCGCCTGTCGCTTGACAAGGCCGGCGTCGCGGCGGGGGTGAAGGCGGAAGTCATCATCGACCTCGACGTTTCGGGGTCCTTCGAGCACGAGCACGAGGAGGGCACGACGAACCGCCTGGTCGCCCGGCTGGTGCCCTATGGCATGGTGCTCGACCCTGACGGGCTGGTGGACGTGTTCACCTTCAGCG
>JBIJDO010000252.1:0-4883 GCA_044344105.1 Tabrizicola sp. | reverse complement strand
GCGGCACCCAGACGACCCGCAACCCCGCATCGCCAGCAAGCAGCCGCCGGAGCATCGGCACAAGGATCGGCTCTTCGCTTTCGACCGACGAGGCGAGCATCAGGACGCGCGCCGCACCCGGCCAGCGCGCCCGAAGCGCCCGCCCCATCGCCGGCTGCGCCGGGTCGATCCACTGGTCGTATTTCAACTCGCCCACGATGCGAACCCGGTCCGGCGCGACACCGATCCGCAGATAGCGGTCGCGGTAGCTGTCATCGCGGGTGAAGATCACCTCGAACAGCCGGTAAAGCTGCAGGACCTGCCCGCGAAGCCCGCTCCGCTTCTCTGACCGGTCCAGAAGATTGCCGTTGGCCAGCACCACGGGCACGCCGCTGCGCACGGTTTCGATCAGCATGGCCGGCCAAAGCTCGATCTCCAGAACCACCAGCGCCCGGGGCCGCGCCCGCCGCAGGAACAGGCGTACCGCCCAGAACAGGTCGATGGGCACGTAGCGGTGGACGATGCCGGGATCCTCGGGGAAAAGCCGCCAGCCTTCCGCCAATCCGGCGGGCGACTGGTGCGTCAGAAGGACCGGATGCCCGGCCTCGCGCAGGCGGCGGATCAGCGGACTGGCGGCCCTCGTCTCGCCAAGGCTCGCGGCAAAGACCCAGATCGCGCCTGCCGGACCAACCGGTCCCAGCCCCAGACGATGCGACAGATGCTGCAGATGCCCAGGCTCGCGTCGGGCCCGCAGGGCAAGAAGCACGGCGACCACCGGCAGCAACAGATGCGCCACGGCCTGCACGGCCTGGTACATGAGGCGCGTCCCCAAGGGCAGCACCGACAGCGTGATCCTCGGCGGCTCTCCGGCCATCGCCCCCTCCTGACTGGCGGCGGACCCTAGGCCATGCCCGCCCCCGTTTTCAAGGGCGCAAGGGGGTAGCGCGCAAGCTCGGCATACCAGCGCCCCTTGCGACCGGCATGGCTTTGCCACAAAACGATCTCCTCGACCTCCCAGGGTCCGGCGGAAAACGGGGTCGTCGCCACCGCGCACTCCAGCCGCAGCCGGTCGGCGTCTCCGGGAGGCGGGAACCGTCCAAGCGTCACATGCGGAAGATAGTTCCGCGCCTCGACCGGACAGCCGGCGCGGCGCGCGATGCCCGCAACGCGCGACCGGAGCCGCATCAGGGGTGGCGAGGGGACGACACCAGCCCAGGCACAATGCGGCCGGTCCTTGCCGAACAGGCCAAACCCCTGCAGCGCAAGCGGAAAGCCGGTCTCGCGCAGGGCCTCGTACCCGTCATGTGCCGCGTCCAGCGCCGGTTCGGGGCAGTCCCCCAGAAAGACAAGGGTCAGGTGCAGGCTCTCCGGCTCGACCTTGCGCGGCAAGGGCAGGAGAAACTGCTGGACCTGCAAGGCACCCCGGACCTCGGGCGGCAGGGCGATGCCCAGGAAGGCCCGGATCATCGCCGCGCCAGAACCGCCAGCCGCTCGCGGATTTCGGCCCGGATCGGACCTTCCCGGGGCGGGTCCAGAAGCGTGGTCAGCATCGAAGGGTCGGGTGGTGGCCTGCCGCCTCCGCCCCAGCTCAGCCCCGCCAGGACCGCCCGGGCCGGGTCCGGCAGGACCTCCGGCATCTCCTGTCCGCTCAGGCTGCCCCAGATCGCCGTCCAAAGCCGCCCGACCGACCAGGGGTTGTAGCCGCCGCCGCCAAGAACCAGCAGCCGGGACGACAGGGGCCGCAAGGCACACAGCGCCTCAAGATAGGCGCGGTTGGACAGCGCAAGCCGGGAGAGCGGGTCTTCCCGCAGACTGTCCGCTCCGCATTGGATGACCAGAACCTCCGGCGCGAACGCCGACACGCGCGGCAGGATCAGCTGCTCCAGCACAAGACGCGCTTCGCTGTCGTTGTAGCCCTTCGGCACCGGCAGATTGAAGCCGCTGCCCCCCGCGGTGTCCTGCAGTGCCCCGGTGAAGGGCCAGCGGCCTTCCTCGTGGACCGACACCATCCGCACTCCCGGATCACCGGCGAAGGCCAGCGCGACCCCGTCGCAGTGATGCGCGTCGAGATCGACATAGGCGATACGGCCAATCCCGCGCCGCTGCAGCACCTTCATCCCCAGAACGACATCGTTCAGGTAGCAGAAGCCGTTTGCCCGGTCCGGCAGCCCGTGATGCGTCCCGCCCCCCGGAACATGAACCACGCCGGGCGCGGCGGCCATGAGTTCGGCGGCCAGCATCACGCCCCCGGCACCGGTTGCCGGACGGCGGAAGACCTCGGGAAAGACCGGGTTCGCCAGGGTGCCGAAGTGGAACCGCTCCCGCATCTCGGGCGTCGCCTCGCCCGCCGCCTCGGCCGCTTGCAGGGCCGCGATGTAATCCGGCCGATGCCACAGCATCAGGGCCTGCGGCTTGGCGCGAGGACTGGCGCGGAACCGGTCCGGCGGCAGCCAGCCCAGCGCCCGCGCAAGGTCCATCACGGTCGAGACGCGCGGCACCCGCAGGGGATGCGCCTTGCCATAGGACGAGCCGCGATAGATGTCGGACCCGATGAACAGCGTTCGGTCCAGCCCCGCAGTCCCGGCTGGCGGCGGGCATACGATCACGGCAGGAGGGCCATGCTGCGTCCGGCAAGGACCCTGATCGACGGTCGCACCCGCGCCTCCCCCTGTTGCCCGGACTTTCAGCCGAAAGCATAGAACATCCGACCTTCCGGTCAAATTGGCGGGAAACCACTGTAATTTCGGCGCAAGGCATGCCATATTGACCCTGAGGATTTTCGAGCAGGGGCCAGATCCGGGAAACGGACGGCCAAGTGGGATTGGTATGGGGTCGCAAGACAGACTGACGGCAAAAGGCGCCAAGGGCGATGGCGCGCGGATGCAGTACGGCGCGCTGTGCTGGCGCGGGGCGGCCTCCGGGATCGAAGTGCTGCTGATCACCAGCCGCGACACCGGACGCTGGGTCATCCCGAAGGGCTGGCCGATCCCCGGACTCGCCCCCGAGGCTGCGGCCGCGCAGGAGGCCTGGGAAGAAGCTGGCGTCGAAGGGATGATCAGCCCGGTCTGTATCGGTCGCTACGGCTATCAGAAATGCCTGTCGGTGACCTCGACCGTGCCCTGTGCGGTGGCGGTGTACGGGCTGCGGGTCTCCGTTTTGTCGTCCGCCTTTCCCGAAGTCCGCGAGCGGCGGCGGGAATGGTTCCCGGCAAGCGAGGCCGCGACCCTGGTCGCCGAACCCGACCTGGCGCGGATCATCGCGGACTTCGCGCCGCCGCGCGGGGGGCGACCCGCGCCGATCACAGGTGAGGAAGCCGACCCCGCGCCGCGCAAGTCCCATTGACCTTGCGCTGGCAACTCTTAGGTAATCGGTGGCGGGCGACATCGGGCGACAGGGCATGATCCGTTACAACCTGAAATGCGGGGCCGGGCACGGCTTCGAAAGCTGGTTCCAGAACGGCGATGCCTTCGCGTCGCTGGCGGCGGCGGGTCAGTTGACCTGCCCGGCCTGTGGCTCGCACCGGGTCGAGAAGGAACTGATGGCCCCGACGGTTCGCCCGGCGCGGCAGGCTGGCGCGGCGACGCCCTCTGTCCCGGCACCTCCGCAGCCGCGTCCCGACCTGTCCACGCCGTCTTCGCCGCTGGAGGCGGCGATCGCGGCCCTGCGGCGGCAGATTGCCGAAAACTCGGACTATGTCGGCATGAACTTCGCGGCCGAGGCACGCCGGATTCACGCGGGCGAGGCCCCCGAGCGACCGATCCATGGCGAGGCGAAGCCCGAGGATGCCCGCCGGATGATCGAGGATGGCCTGCCGGTCGCCCCGCTGCCGTTCCTGCCGGCCCGCAAGGTGAACTGACGCGCCAAGCGGGTCTGCCCACGTGTGGGCAGGTATTGGCATCGAATGAAATCAATAGCTTGGGTGTGGGCGTTCAGAAAGAATTAAGGTTTGTCGCGGGCCTGATGTCCGACCCGCCGAGCATTGGAGCCGCCCCCTGGGCGCTGCAAACCGTCAGTAGATGTAGCGGATCTGTTCGGTCCAGAACCGTTCCATCCGTTTCAGGGACATGTTGATCTCGTCCATGCCCGAGGCGTCGATCAGCCCGCGCCGTTCGATGCCTTCGGAGTGCCGGGCAAAGAGGTCGGACAGCATGCCCCTGACCCTGCGCCCCTTTTCGGTCAACCGCACCCGGACCGACCGGCGGTCGATCTCGGACCGCTGGTGGTGCATGTAGCCCAGGTCCACCAGCTTCTTCAGGTTGTAGCTGACGTTGGACCCCTGGTAATAGCCGCGCGACTTCAACTCGCCCGCCGTGACCTCGTTCTCGCCGATGTTGAACAGCAGGAGCGCCTGGACCGAGTTGATCTCAAGCAGGCCCAGCCGTTCGAATTCGTCCTTGATCACATCCAGGAGCAGCCGGTGCAGCCGTTCGACCAGGGCAAGGTTGTCAAGGTAGCAGGACAGGAAGGCCTTCTGCGATCCATCCAGCACCGGGGCGTAGTGCGTCATACTCTCTCTCCACCATTCGGACGGGGATAGAATCGGTACAAAGCGCAAACATTCCGTAAACTTGCGAAGAACTTGCGCGATCAACCCGGCGAAATGCGGCTTTCGGCAAAGGCGGTGATCGTTGCCAGAAGCCGGGCCAGCGAAGGCGGAGGTGCCGTCTGGCCCAGAATCCAGGCCATCAGGTCCTGGTCGTTTTCGGCGAGGAGCGCATCGTAGACGGCCAGATCGGCCTCCGACAGGTCTGCAAGCCGCGCATCGGCAAAGGGGCCGAGCACCAGGTCCATCTCCTTGGTGCCGCGCCGCCAGGACCGCATCCGCATCCGCTTCAGGCGCGCCTCTGCCGTCTCGTCCATTGTGAAGCCATTCCCGCTTGTACCGTCACGGGCCGGACCCTAAG
>JBIJDO010000250.1:0-4886 GCA_044344105.1 Tabrizicola sp. | reverse complement strand
GATATCTGTTCGGGCAATGTCATCATCCTCAACCAGGGACGCGACGTGCGGTGAGGGAGCCAAAATCCTTCGAAGGATTTTGCAAAAGTTTTCGAAAACTTTTGCGCGCTCGGGGACGCCGATGAAGGTCACCATTCACAAGCTGTTCGACTATCTGCTGGAAACCACCGCCGCCGAGCCGCCGGAATGCTTCATCGGCTTCTCCCTCGCCCGATCCCCGCGCCTGAAGGCCTTTCTTGCCGACCTTGATCCCGATCTGTCACTGGACTGGAACGGCAAGAGCTTCCTTGGACTGCCCGCCCTGCGGCAACGGGTGCTGGATCAGGCGGGGCTCGACCTTGCGCCGGACGCTGTCCTGATCACGGCGGGGGCGGCGGAGGCGAACTATCTGCTCTTCCGTCAGCTGGTTCACGCCGGAGACGAGATCATCACCGAAGCGCCGGGCTGGCCGCAGGCGGGCGTCATGGCCAAGGCCGTCGGGGCGCGGCTGGTCGAGGTGCCGCGCGACGAGGCGCAGGGCTGGTCGCTTGACCCCGATGCCGTGGTTCGCGCGATCACGTCCCGGACGCGGATGATCTTCCTGACCAACCCGAACAACCCGACCGGGCGGCTGATCCCGGAAGCGGACCTGCGGGCGCTGGCCGATCTGGCCGAGACGCACGGCATCTGGCTGGTGGTCGATGAGGTCTATGCCGGGCTGGAATGGGCCGGGCACCGGATGCCCTCCATCGCCGGGATGACGCGGTTCGGGATCACCACGGGGTCGGTGTCGAAGGCGCTGGGGCTGCAGGGTCTGCGGACCGGCTGGATGATCTGCCAAAGCCCGGAGGTGATCCGCGACGCGATGGTCCTGCGCGAGAACGGGTCAGAGATCATGAACGTTCTGGGCGAGCATATCGCCGAGATCGCCTTGCGACCGGACCGGCTGGCTGCCGCGCTGGACCGGGCGCGGGAGGAAGGGCGCGCGACACTGGGGCTTCTGCACCGCTTCGTCGCCGAGGAACCGCGCCTGTCCTGGCACCGCCCGGAGGCCGGGCTGATCGGTCTGGCGCGGCTGGACCGAATCGACTGCGAAGCGCTGGCCCGTGCCCTGCTCAAGGCCCCCTACCGGACCTTCCTTCTGCCCGGATCGGCCTATGGACTGCCGCATCACATCCGCATCGGGGCGGGGGGTGGGCCGGAAACCCGCCTCAACGAAGGTTTAGAGCGGCTTTCGGCGGCTTTGCGGGACTGGGCTGTTTGACCCAAGAAACTGAAATATAAGACGTTATCTGATAACATCCCGGTGCTTTTCCCTAGCGGCGCGGTGATTTTGCCTAGCGTGGCAGCAATCCCCATAACCAGTGGCATCGACCCGGCTGCCTCGGGTCCGTCACGAAAGGAAATGCCATGCTGCTCTCGCTCACCTCTGCCAGGACGACCCTGATCGCCGGCCTGACCGCGCTGTCCGTCGCCGCCGTTCCCGCCGCTCCGGCGCTTGCCTGGGGCGAAAAGGAACAGGGTTTTGTCGCCGGTGTCGCCACTGCGGTGATCATCGACGAAATCCTGAAGAACGGTCGCAAGGCCCGCGCCTATGACCGGGGGCAGACGGCCGCCCCGGTCTATGTCGAGCCGCGCCCGGTCTACAACTCGATCTATTCGACCCCCGCCGCCCGCGCCTTCCAGAGCTACTCGCTGTCGGAACGCAAGGCGATCCAGCGCAACCTGCGCGCCTGGGGTTACTATCGCGGCGGGATCGACGGGTCGTTCGGGCCCAGAACCTACGACGCGGTGGTGTCCTACGCCCGCGACGAGGGCGCCTCGCTGCGCACGACCGGCAGCGCCTATGGTGTCTACGACGGCATGATCTACTGACCCTGCAGCCTTGCGCGAAGGGACGACACCCGATCCGGCCCCCGGCCCGGCGCAAGCCCGAGCCGGGGGTCTTTTCATCCGGGGTAGGGATTTCCGCGCAAGGCCGGTTTTTGGTGCCAAGGATTTCCCTTCCCCGCGCGTCATGGCTAACGTGATGCTGATGGACACGCCCGACGAGATGCTTGCTGCCGCTGCCGCCCAGGGCGACCGGGCGGCTTTTGCCACGCTGGTCGGGCGGCACTATGACCGCATTCATGGCCTCGCCTGGCGGTTGACGGGTGCGAAGGATCAGGCGGAGGACCTGGCGCAGGACATCTGCGCCGCCCTGCCCGCGAAGCTGCGCAACTGGCGGGGCGAGGCGAAGTTCACCACCTGGCTTTACCGCGTGGTGGTGAACGCAGCTCATGACCTGCGGCGGCGGCAGGCGACCCGGTCACGCGCGGCGCAAGGATGGGGCGACTGGGAACTGGCCCGGCAGGACGAGATCGCCGTGCAGGCCGAGGCGGCGGGCTGGCTGGCGCAGGCGATGACCGAGCTTTCGCCGGAACTGCGCGATACCGTGGCGCTGGTGCTGGGGGAGGAGATGACCCAGGCCGAGGCCGGGGTTGTGCTGGGCGTCAGCGAGGGGACAATCGCCTGGCGGATGAGCGAAGTGAAGAAACGCCTGCGGGCCAAGGCACGGGAGGACGCGAAATGACCGATGATCTTGACGACCTCCGGTCCGCGCTGAAGACGGCTCCGGCCCCGGATGCGGATGCCAAGGCGCGGGCGATGACCCTTGCGATGGAAAATTTCGACCGGCTCCAAGGATCGACCGAGGCGCCCCGTTCCAGTGAGGACCGCACCAACGCGGCCCCCCTGAACGGAGTACGTCGCATGTTCCACTATCTGACCTCCCGCCCTGCCCTTGCCGCCACCACCTCGGTCGCGGCGCTGATCATCGGTGTCGCGGTGATCCTGCCGGTGGCCGATCTGCGGCTGCCGGGGCGCGGCCAAGCGCCCGCCTTGAAGACCGAAGCCCCGGTGACGAAGGACGCCCCCGTCGAGACGGTCGAGGCTGCACCGGTCCTGCCCTCGCCCGACCCGGTGGCAGAGGATCCAGCCGCCCTGGGCGATCTGGGCGCTACCGTTCTGACCGAAGGCAACGTGGCGCAGGACAGCGCGGCGATGGCGACCTCTCCGCGCCCCGAAGCGAAGCGGGCGGCGGACGACGCGCTGGCCCGGACCATCGAAGGCGGTGCGGCCGCTTCCGCAGCCCGGGCCGCGGCGACCGAGGCAGAGCCGATGGCGGAAGCCCCGGCGATGGAGATGGCCGAAGAGGCCTTGCCAGCCGCCCCGCTTGGAACCGCGGTAGGCGATACAGAAATGCGTCTGCGCGTCGAGGGCGGAGCCCCGCTTGTGGACAGCCTCGTGGGCTATCTCCCCGCCCCCGCCACCAGCGCGCCCGACGCCCTGCCCGCCCCGATCGACAACACCGAAGCCTATTCCAACGAAGCCCCGAACCCGGTGAAGGTGACGGCGGAGGAGCCGGTCTCGACCTTCTCCATCGATGTCGACACCGCGTCCTATGCGGTGGTGCGGTCCTCGCTCACCGGGGGTTACCTGCCGACGCCGGATCAGGTGCGGGTGGAGGAGATGGTCAACTACTTCCCCTACGCCTATGCGGCGCCCGAGGGGGATGCGGCCTTTGCTTCGACCGTCAGCGTGATGCCCACGCCCTGGAACCCCGGCACGCGGCTGGTGACCATCGGCATCCAGGGGGCGTTGCCCGAGGTTGCGGCGCGGCCACCCTTGAACCTGGTGTTCCTGATCGACACGTCGGGGTCGATGGAGGATGCGAACAAGCTGCCGCTTCTGAAGCAGTCGCTGTCGCTGATGCTGTCGGAACTCAGGCCCGAGGATCAGGTTGCCATCGTCACCTACGCCGGGTCCGCCGGTGAGGTGCTGCCGCCGACAAAGGCCGCCGACCGCGCGGCGATCCTTGCGGCCTTGGACAACCTTGCAGCGGGCGGCTCCACCGCCGGGGCGGAGGGTCTGGCGCTGGCCTATCAGGTCGCCGAGGGGATGAAGGCGGACGGCGAGGTCACCCGCATCCTTCTGGCCACCGACGGCGACTTCAACGTCGGCGTCAGCGACCCGGACGGGCTGGAGGCCTATGTCGCCAAGCAGCGCGAGACCGGGACCTATCTGTCGGTGCTGGGCTTCGGGCGCGGCAATCTGGATGACGCGGTCATGCAGGCGCTGGCGCAGAACGGCAACGGGACGGCGGCCTATATCGACACGCTGTCCGAAGCGCGGAAGGTGCTGGTCGACCAGCTGACCGGGGCGCTGTTCCCGATCGCCGATGATGTCAAGATCCAGGTCGAATGGAACCCGGCCACCGTCGCGGAATACCGGTTGATCGGCTACGAGACCCGCGCGCTTCGGCGTGAGGATTTCAACAACGACGCGGTGGACGCGGGTGAAATCGGGGTGGGCACCCAGGTCACGGCGATCTATGAGGTGACGGCTCCGGGATCCAATGCCCTCCTCAACGACCCGCTGCGCTATGGAACGGCGACGGCAACCGAGGCTTCGGAAGCCGAGCTTGGCTTCCTGCGGCTGCGCTGGAAGGCTCCGGGGGAGGATGTCTCGACCCTGGTCGAGACGCCGATCACCGGTACCGAAGCGGCCGGCGCAGAAGCCCGCTTTGCCGCCGCCATCGCGGGCTTCGGGCAACTGCTGCAGGGGTCGGTCTATCTGGGCGACTGGGGCTGGGATGAGGCTATTGCGCTGGCCGTCGCGAACCGGGGTGAGGACGCCTTCGGCTACCGGATCGAGGCAGTGAACCTGATGCGGTTGGCGCAGTCGCTGGATGTGAACTGATCCGGCCCGAGGCTCCTCGTTCGACTTCGTCTTCTCGTCGCGGGCAGATCAGCGAGGAGTGCCGAGGGCATCGACGAGCTTCAGGTCAGAAAATGCGAAACGGCGCGCCCCGTTCGGGACGCGCCGTCTGTCATCGGGACATGTGTCTCAGTTGACGGTTTCGACCG
>JBIJDO010000248.1:0-4915 GCA_044344105.1 Tabrizicola sp. | reverse complement strand
CGCGGGTCCGGCAGGGCCTGGTCGAAATCAACCAGGCGGATGCCCCAGTTCCGCGCATCGACGCCCAGAAGGTCGCGTTCGACGACAAGGCCGCGCGCGCGCAGGACCTCGGGCAGGCGGCCAGCCTCGCGTCCGCGCTGCGCAAGGGCGGCCAGCATGGCATCGGCAGGCACGACCCCGGCGCGCAGGAGCGAGGCCCCGACGGCAAACTTGCGCGGCCCGCCGGGCTGTGGCGGGTCGGTCACGCTGTCAAGGGTCCGCTCGGCCAGGGCCATGCCGGTCTCCTGTGGGTTGGAGACCATCCTGCGCCCGCCCGGTTAACGGGCCGTTAACCGCCCTTCAGGCCGCGCGACGCGCCTGCATGGCGGCGGCAAAGCGCTCGAAAAGGTAGAAGCTGTCCTGCGGGCCGGGCGAGGCTTCGGGGTGGTACTGCACCGAATAGACCGGCCTGCCATCCAACGCGATGCCGCAGTTGGTGCCGTCGAAGAGGGAGACATGCGTTTCGGACACGCCCTTCGGCAGGGTATCGGCATCGACGGTGAAGCCGTGGTTCATCGAGGTGATCTCGACCTTGCCGGTGGTCAGGTCCTTGACCGGATGGTTCGCTCCGTGGTGGCCGTGGTTCATCTTGCGGGTCTTCGCACCCAAGGCCAGCGCAAGCATCTGATGACCAAGGCAGATGCCGAAGAGCGGCAGATTCTGCTGCAGGACTCCCTGGATCATCGGCACGGCATAGGAACCGGTCGCCGCCGGGTCGCCGGGACCGTTCGACAGGAACACGCCTTCGGGATCGTGGGCCAGCACATCCTCGGCGGTGGCGGTGGCGGGCAGGACGGTCACCTCGCAGCCGACCGAGGCGAGACAGCGCAGGATGTTGCGCTTGGCACCGTAGTCGATGGCGACAACGCGGAACCCGTCACCCGTCCGGCGGGCATAGCCTTCGGGCCAGGCCCAGCGTTTCTCATCCCAGCGGTAGGATTGGGCGCAGGTCACGTCCTTGGCCAGATCAAGGCCGACAAGGCCCTTCCAGGCGCGGGCCTTTGCCACCAGCCTTTCGATGTCGAAGCGGCCTTCGGGATCATGCGCGATCGTCACATGCGGCGCGCCCTGCTGGCGGATCGCGCGGGTGAGACGCCGGGTATCGATGCCGCCGATGCCGATGCGACCGATCTTCGCCAGCCACGCGGTCAACGCGTCCGTCGCGCGCCAGTTCGACGGCTCGGTCGGGTCCCATTTCACCACCATCCCGGCGGCGGAGGGGGTCTGAGTCTCGTCATCCTCGGGTGTGACGCCGACATTGCCGACATGGGGGAAGGTGAAGGTGACGACCTGCCCTGCGTAGGACGGATCGGTCATGATCTCCTGATAGCCGGTCATCGCGGTGTTGAACACGAGTTCGGCCACCGCCTCGCCCGTGGCGCCGAAGCCTTTGCCGTAGAAGAGCGTGCCGTCGGCCAGGACCAGGCAGGCGGTCGCATCGCGCGTGGCGGGCATGGCGGATTCTCCGATGGGCAAATTGGCGCGGAACCTACGAGCAGGGCGGCACCGGGTCAAGCCCGGACGGCAAAAGGATTGCCTATGTATATCAATATCTTGGTAAATCCGGTGGTGGTTGCGGTCGGCCCTGGTTCCGGGTAAGGTCCGAAATCGGGGAAACGACCGGGGAAAACCAGAAGATGGCATTGCGCGACCGTCTGCAGACGGCACTGAAAGACGCCATGAAGGCACGGGAGGCCGACCGGCTGTCGACCCTGCGCCTGATCAATGCCGCCATCAAGGATCGCGAGATCGCTGTCCGGGGCGAGGCGGATGCCGTCGAAGTGGGCGAGCCGGAAATCCTGCAGATCATGGGCAAGATGGTCAAGCAGCGCCAGGAATCGGCGCGGGCCTATGAAGAGGGCGGGCGGCTGGAACTGGCCGAGAAGGAGCTGAACGAAATCAGCGTCATCCAGGAGTTCCTGCCGCGCCAGATGGATGCGGCAGAAGTTGCGGCGGCGGTCGATGCGGCGGTGGCCGAAACCGGGGCTGCCAGCATCCGCGATGTCGGCCGCGTGATGGCGGCGCTGAAAGGGCGCTATACCGGCCAGATGGATTTCGGCGCGGTCGGCGCGCTGGTGAAGGCGCGGCTGGGCTGACCGGACCGTCCGAAGCCCGCAGCGCAGGATCGCGACTGCGGCCGCTTGTGGTCAAAGCCGGGCGAGACGGATTTGAAGCTCGTCTTTCAGCGCAATCCTCTCTGCTTCCGACAGGAAGGCGCCAAGTTCGACTTCGCGACCCTCGCCCCGCAGCGTCAGGTAGTTCGGCACCGGGCCTCCGGTCGGGTGGAGCGTGATGCGGACCCAGTAGGGGTTGGCCTCCCAGTGCTGCCGTCGATCCGCCGGGCCGTGGCGGGCGAGCGTGATGCGGTCCGGGGCAAGGCGCAGGTCTTCGATGATGTCACGGTCACGGCCATTCTTGCGCAGCGCAATCCAGATCGCCGCGATTGCCGCAAGCAGAAACGGCAGAAGCGCCCAAAGTACCGGGCTGCCGATGAGCCCCATGAGCGGCAGCGCGATCAGGGCGGCGGTCGCGCCGATGAACCAGACGAAGCCGGTTTGCGTCAGCGACCGGTGCGGCCAGAGCTGCAGATGGTCCCGCCCGTCCGTCCGGGGAAGCCATTCATAGGGCATGGCCAGGACCCGGAAAGGGGACCGGAACACTGGCGCTGCGATGCCATGACCCGTGCATGGCCAGATCAGGACCCGATGCGCGCCAGAAAGTCCCGGAAAGCGGCGCGATAGGCTGCCGGATCCTCGGCATAGGACCCGAGGTGATCGGCCCCGGTCCAGAGGGAAACCGTGGTCCCGGCGCGGCTAGCCGCGAGGGCCTGCGACGGGCCGATCGGCACGATCCGGTCGCTTTCGCCGTGCGCGATGAACATCTGACCGGGAAAGTCGGTGTAGATGTCTGCCACTTCCGCCTGGTCGAGGGGCAGGCCCGTGGTCCAGGGCACGAGGCGCCTGGCGATCGAGGCGATGACGCCGGGCAGGGGTTTTCCGGACTGCTCTGCAAGATGCGCGATGACGGCCGAAAAGCTCAGGCCCGGACTGTCAAGCGCGATGGCCCTGACCCGCCCGGCGAGCGGGCTTTGCTTCAGGAACTGGCCAAGGATCGCGCCGCCCATCGATTCGGCAACTACAAGGACGCCAGGGTCGCTGTCGGACGGGGCCATGCGGGCGACGGCGGCCTCAAGGTCGGGCCACTCCAGGAGGCCGAAGCCGTACAGGCCTTCCGGGCCGGCCGGAGCGGTCTTGTCGTTGCGATAGCTGATCAGAAGGACGGTCCAGCCGGCCTCGTTGAGCATCGACAGGTGGCGATAGCCGTCCTCGCGCGCCCCGGCGATGCCATGGACATAGATCGCGCGGCCCCTTTCGGGTCCGGCTGCGGGCACCAGCCAGGCTTCTGCCGGGCCAAGCGGGGTGTCGATCTGGACGGTCTCGAACGGCAGCGACAGCGCGACCGTCGGATCGCCGCGATAGCCAAGGGCCAGAGGGTCGGTCGGCGGCTCGACGCTTTCCAGGGCCGCGCCCAGGGCTCCGACCTTCAGGATGCCCGCCGCGCCATGCGCCAGGAAATAGCCGGTGATCCCGGCAAAACCGAGGAAGGCCAGGGCGAGCAGCACGACGACAAAGACGACGATCCGCATCACGACCTCCCAAAGAATTCAAATGAAAGGGGCCTCGGGAGCGGTCTCGCCCCCGAAGCCCCCAAGGTTCGTCAGCGATCAGTGCGCGTGGCCCTTGTCCCAGTCGGACTGCTTGGGCAGTTGCTCGAACGTATGTTCCGGCGGCGGGCAGGGCAGCGTCCATTCCAGGGTGTCGGCGTGTTCGTTCCAGTAGTTGTTCACGGTGATCCGGCGACCGAAGAACAGGGTGTAGAACACGATCCCGATGAAGAACACGAAGGAGGCAAACGAGATGAAGGCACCGATCGAGGAGAACCAGTTCCAGTAGGCGAAGGCCTCCGGATAGTCGATGTAGCGCCGCGGCATGCCCTGGCGGCCAAGGAAGTGCTGCGGGAAGAAGGTTAGGTTCGACCCGATGAACATGACCCAGAAATGCAGCTTGCCCGCCCATTCCGGATACTGCCGCCCCGACATCTTGCCGATCCAGTAGTAGACCCCGGCAAAGATCCCGAACACGGCACCCAGCGACATGACATAGTGGAAGTGGGCAACCACGTAGTAGGTGTCGTGATAGGCCCGGTCGACCGGCGCCTGGGCCAGCACGATCCCGGTCACGCCTCCGGCGGTGAAGAGGAACAGGAAGCCGAAGGCGAACAGCATCGGCGTCTCGAAGGTCACCGAACCGCCCCAGATCGTCGCGATCCACGAGAATATCTTGATGCCGGTCGGCACCGCGATCACCATGGTCGCCAGCATGAAGTAGCTCTGCTGCGTCAGGCTCATCCCGGAGGTGTACATGTGGTGCGCCCAGACGACGAAACCCAGAACACCGATCGCCACCATCGCGTAGACCATCGGCAGGTAGCCGAAGATCGGCTTGCGGGCGAAGGTCGAGATGACCTGGGAGATGATCCCGAAGGCCGGGATGATGATGATGTAGACCTCGGGGTGGCCGAAGAACCACAGGATGTGCTGGTAGAGCACGGGGTCCCCGCCGCCCGAGGGCGTGAAGAAGGTGGTGCCGAAGTTGCGGTCGGTCAGGAGCATGGTGATCGCGCCCGCCAGCACCGGCAGCGCCAGGAGGATCAGCCAGGCGGTGACGAAGATCGACCAGCCGAAGAGCGGTACCTTGTGCAGCGTCATGCCCGGGGCGCGCATGTTCAGGAAGGTGGTGATCATGTTGATCGCGCCAAGGATCGATGAGGCCCCCGACAGGTGGACGGCGAAGATTGCGAGATCCATCGCATAGCC
>JBIJDO010000316.1:0-3906 GCA_044344105.1 Tabrizicola sp. | reverse complement strand
CGACATGACCTTCAGCCTGCCGACCAATCAGGTGGAAAGGGCAAAGAAGGCGATCGACGAGGCCTCGGCTGCGGGCAGGTTCGCGTTTTCGGAACTGGTCACCGACAGCGACGTCGCCAAGGTGTCGGTCGTGGGCATCGGCATGCGCAGCCAGGTCGGTGTTGCGGCCAGGATGTTCGCGGCCCTCGCCGCCGAGAACGTGAACATCAAGGTGATCACCACCTCCGAGATCAAGATCAGCGTGCTGATCGACCGGAAATACATGGAACTGGCCGTCCAGGCCCTGCACGACACGTTCGAGCTGGAAAAGGCCTGACGCCCGTCGCTCCTGTGGGCGCGAGCCAGGGCCGATCCGGGCGGAAAGCCCAAATCCCGGGCAGTGGCCGCGTCCGGTGGCGTCGGATCACGGCAATTCCCTTCCCCCCCGGCAGGAGCATCGCCTATAGGTGAAGCATGACCAGAGGAATGTCCTGATGCCCGAACGCAGCGAAAGCGACAGCCGCAAGCTTCTGCGCCGTCTGCGCGACATGCTGGCGGTGCCGGGCGAAGGCCAGGACAGGCTGGACCGCATCACGCACCTCATCGCCGACAGCATGGGGACCGAGGTCTGCTCGATCTACCTGTTCCGCGACCCCGAGACGCTGGAGCTTTGCGCGACGGAAGGCCTGAAGAAAGAAGCGGTCCACCAGACCCGGATGAAGCTGGGCGAGGGCCTGGTCGGCCGGGTGGCGCGGACCGGGCAGCCGGTGAACACCGCCGATGCTCCGTCGGAAAAGGGCTTCCGCTACATGCCCGAGACGGGGGAGGAGTTGTTCTCGTCGTTCCTCGGCCTGCCGATCCAGCGGGTCGGCGAAAAGCTGGGCGTGCTGGTGGTGCAGTCCAAGACCGCGCGGCAGTTTTCCGAAGACGAGATCTATGCCCTGGACGTCGTGGCCATGGTGGTGGCCGAGATGACCGAGCTTGGCGCCTTCACCAGTGGCGACGGCGCGATGCGCGCGCTGCACAAGCAGCCGGTGATGTTCCGCGCCACGTCGGGCCAGGAAGGTGCCGCCGAGGGCCGGGTCTGGCTGCATGAACCCCGCGTCGTTGTCACCAACCCGGTCGCCGACGACCCCCTGACCGAGATCGACCGGGTCCGCGCGGCGGTGGGGGAACTGCGCGTGTCGATCGACGATCTTCTGGAAGCGCAACAGCTCGACAAGGAACAGAAGCAGGTTCTGGAAGCCTACCGGATGTTCGCCCATTCGCGCGGCTGGCTGCGGCGGATGGAGGAGGACATCATGCGCGGCCTTTCGGCCGAGGCGGCGGTGGAAAAGGAACAGTCCGCCGCCCGCGCGCGGATGGAGCAGGTCCCCGACCAGTACCTGCGCGAACGGCTGCAGGACCTGGACGACCTGTCGAACCGGCTGCTGCGCATCCTGACCGGCCAGGGCAAGGATACCGGGGCCGAGATGCCCGACAACCCGGTCCTGGTCGCCCGCAATATCGGCCCGGCGGAACTTCTGGACTATGGCCGCAAGCTGAAGGGCGTGGTGCTGGAGGAAGGCTCGGTCGGCAGCCATGCCGCCATCGTCGCCCGCGCGCTGGCGATCCCCTTGGTCATCAACGCCAGCCGCGTCGTGGCCGAGGCGCTGAACGGCGATGCGATCCTGGTCGACGGCGACCAAGGCATCGTGCATCTGCGCCCCGAGGAAACCGTCGCCCGCGCCTTCCGCGACAAGATCGCCATGCAGGCCGAGGCGCAGAAGCGCTATGCCAGCTTGCGGGGTCTGCCCGCGACCACCCTGTGCGGCACGACGATCGCGCTGCACATGAATGCGGGCCTGATGGCCGATCTGCCCAGCCTTGACGGTTCTGGGGCCGAGGGCGTCGGCCTCTTCCGCACCGAGTTGCAGTTCCTTGTCCGGTCCAAGATGCCGCAGCGCGCGGAACTCGCCAAGCTTTACGCGCGGGTCATGGATGCGGCGAAGGGCAAGCGCGTGGCCTTCCGCACGCTCGACATCGGGTCGGACAAGGTCCTGCCCTACATGAAACCGCCCGAAGAGCCGAACCCGGCGATGGGCTGGCGCGCGGTCCGCGTCGGCCTTGACAAGCCCGGCGTCCTGCGCATGCAGATCCAGGCGCTGATCCGGGCGGCGAACGGGCGGCCCCTGACCGTGATGTTCCCGCTGGTCGCCGAGACGAGCGAGTTCCAGACCGCCCGCGCCCATGTCCTGCGCGAGCTTCACCGCGAGAAGTCGCTGGGCCACCCGGTGCCGGAAAAGGTCGAGATCGGCGCGATGATGGAGACGCCAAGCCTCGCCTATGCGCCGAAATCCTTCTACGAACTGACCGATTTCATTTCCGTCGGCGGCAACGACCTGAAGCAGTTCTTCTTCGCGGCGGACCGCGAGAACGAGCTTGTGCGCCGCCGCTACGACACGCTGAACCTGACGTTCCTGAACTTTCTGGAACACATCGTCGGCCGTTGCGCGGAGGCCGGGACGATGCTGTCGTTCTGCGGCGAGGATGCGGGGCGCCCGGTCGAGGCCCTCGCCCTGGCCGCCATCGGTTTCCGGTCGCTGTCGATGCGCCCCGCCTCGGTCGGCCCGGTCAAGGCGCTGCTGCGCCGGGTGAACCTGGCCGAGACCCGCGCGGTGATCGACCGCGCCCGGGCCGACGGGGCGGAAAGCGCACGACCGCTCTTGATGGATTGGCTGGCCGCCGAAGGATCCGTCTGACGTCACGATCAGGGCGCACGATCTTTCTGCGAAAGATCACGCCCGCCCTCGATCTTTCGCAGAAAGATCGTCGCCACGGGTGGCGCAGTCGGGCTCATCCGGCAGAAAACAGCCCCGCATGGACCCGGCGCAGGTCGGCTTTCTGGACCTTGCCCATCGCGTTCCTCGGCAAGGCTTCCAGCACGATCACCCGCTTCGGAATCTTGAACGCCGCCAGGCGGTCCCGCAGTGCCGCCCGCACCGCCCTTTCCTCGACCGCCCCCACCACGCAGGCCACCACTGCCTCGCCGAAGTCGGGATGCGGCACGCCGATCACCGCCGAGGCGCGGACCCCCGGCAGCGCGTCCAGCGCCGCCTCGACCTCTGCCGGGTAGACGTTCAGCCCCCCGGTGATGATCAGGTCCTTCTCCCGGCCCAGGATCGACAGATACCCGGCGGCGTCGAAGGCCCCCATGTCGCCGGTGATGAACCAGCCATCGCGGAATTCTTCCGCCGTCTTCCGGGGCAGCCGCCAGTAGCCCTGGAAGACATTCGGCCCCCGGACCTCGATCGCCCCCACTTCGCCCGGCGGCAACACGCCCCCCGGCCCGGTGATCCGCACCTCCACCCCCGGCAGCGGCATCCCGACCGTCCCGGCACGGCGCTCCGCCTCATAGGGGTTCGAGGCGATCATGTTGGTCTCGGTCATCCCGTAGCGTTCAAGGATGGCATGTCCGGTCCTCTCCTGCCAGTCCGCGTGGGTTGCGGGAGACAGGGGTGCGGAACCCGAGATGAAGAGCCGGACATTGGCCGTCGCGGCGCGGGTCAGGCCGGGGTCGGCGAGGAGACGGGTGTAGAAGGTGGGCACCCCCATCATCACCGTCGCCTTCGGCAAGGCCGCAAGGACCGCCTCGGGACTGAACGACCGCTGAAAGATCATCGATGCCCCGGAATAGAGGACGCAGTTCGTCGCGACGAAAAGGCCGTGGGTATGAAACACCGGCAGCGCATGGAGGAGGACATCGGCTTCGGTGAAGCGCCAAAGACCGACCAGCGCCTCGGCATTCGAGGCGAGATTGTCGCGGCTGAGCATCACCCCTTTCGACCGGCCGGTGGTGCCAGAGGTGTAGAGGATCGCGGCCAGATCGTCGGGGCGGTGAACCGGATCATCGTAGGCTGCATCCTGCCCGGCGGCATGATCCATCAG
>JBIJDO010000309.1:0-3993 GCA_044344105.1 Tabrizicola sp. | reverse complement strand
GGGTTCCATTCGGGGTCGAACAGCGTCATCCCGGCCTGGGCCGCGACATGTTCCCAGGTGTAGGTCGACCAGAAGCCGCGCGCACCGAGCATGCCAAGACCCGCCACGCCGCCGCCCAGTTTGTTCGCTTCGGCGGTGATGCGGATCAGCTCGTCATAGGTCGGCACCGAATTGGCCAGGTCGATCGGTCCGCCCAGCACCTTTTCCATCACCGACTTGCGGAGGTGAACCATCTGGATGTCGCAGTCGAACGGAATGCCGACCAGTTGGCCGTTCACATAGCCGTAGTTCAGCCGGTAGGTGTCATAGAAGTCGTCGAGCGGCAGTTTCCACTTGGCCGCATAGTCGTCGAGCGGGGCAAGGAACCCGGGGGCCGCGAAGTCGCCGAGCCAGGCCGAGAAGAACTGCAGCGCGTCGAACGAGGCATTGCCCGAGATGAACTCGGAGATCGCCTTGTCATAGATCGAATCGTCCGGAATCGGCACGAGTTCCACCTTGATGCCGGAGAGGGCCTCGAACGGCTTCAGCCCCTCGGCAGCGGATTCCTGGTCTGCCGCGCCGATGGCAAAGCGCACGGTGACGCCGGCAAACTCGGACCTGACCGATTCCCAGTCGACGGTGCGGATCCAGTCCTTGGACGGATCCCAGAGCGGATCGTCGGTCATGCCGTAGAGCTTGCGGTAGTCCTCGCGCACATAATTGGCGACCGAGATGCCGTCGAGTGTCGCCTGGATGTCGGGCAAGTCCGACTGGGCGAATGCCGGCGTCTTCAGGCCGACTGCTCCGGTGGCAGCACCGAAGGCGGCCCCCGTGCGCAGGAACGAACGGCGGGACATCCCGCCCAGGCGAATGGTCATTCTGGTCTTCCTCCCGTTGACGATACTAGATCGGTTACCCGCCACTCCGGCAAGCCACAGCCCGAGGCGTCTTGGACGGGCGCGCAGCAGTGCAGTTGGTGGGGCGTGAACTTTCGTCTCGCACCAGTATTCTGTGTTCAAGGTCATTTTCCTGTCAACAACAATTTATCGGACGATTTGCTGCGTTGCGGCATGAACTCTTGATTGACTATCGAACAAAAGTGCATCTAGGGTGCCGCTGCCAGCAAGGGGAGAAAGCCGCATGCCAACGAATGTCGCCCTCACAGGCCTGTCGAAGGACCTGGCCGCGCGCGAAAGCTCGGGCAGGCCGATTCGCATCGGGCTGGTCGGGGCGGGCGAGATGGGCACCGACATCGTGAGCCGGGTCGCGCACATGCGGGGCATCGCCATCGGGGCCATCAGCGAACTGAAGCCGGGTGCTGCCGCGAAGTCGGTGGAGATCGCCTATGGCGCGGGGGATCTGGTCCGGCCGGTGACGACAGCCGATGCCGCGAATGCCGCGATGGAAGCGGGCAAAATCGCGGTCACGGACAATGTGGACGCGCTCTTGGATGCCGGGCTGATCGATGTCGTGGTCGACGCCACCGGCGTCCCGGCCGTGGGGGCCGAGATCGGCCTACGCGCGATGGGACAGGGCAAGCATCTGGTGATGATGAATGTCGAGGCCGACGTCACCATCGGGGCCTATCTGCGCGCCGAGGCCGAACGGCTGGGCGTCGTGTATTCGCTGGGCGCGGGCGACGAGCCTTCGTCCTGCATGGAGCTGATCGAGTTCGTGTCGGCGATGGGGCACCGGATCGTGTCGGCGGGCAAGGGCAAGAACAACCCGCTGAACATCGACGCCACCCCGGCGGATTACACCGAGGAAGCTGTCCGCCGTCACATGAACCCCCGCATGCTGGTGGAGTTCGTCGACGGCTCGAAGACCATGGTCGAGATGGCGGCCATCGCCAATTCCACCGGCCTCGTTCCCGACAAGCCGGGGATGCACGGCCCAGCCGCCGGACGCGACGAGCTGAACAAGGTGCTGATCCCGCAGTCGGCGGGGGGTCTGTTGTCGTCGGGCGACGGCAGGGTCGACTACACGATCGGCAAGGGCGTGGCCCCCGGCGTCTTCGTGGTGGCCGAGATGGACCATCCGCGGATCCGGGAGCGCATGGAAGACCTGAAGATGGGCAAGGGGCCATACTTCACCTTCTTCCGGCCCTATCACCTGACCTCGCTTGAAGTGCCGCTGACCTGCGCGAGGGTCGTGCTGTACGGCAAGGCCGACATGGTGCCCCTGCCCCGGCCGGTGGCCGAGGTCTGTGCGGTCGCGAAGAAGGACCTTGCCGTGGGCGACAGGCTCGACCAGATCGGCGAGTACTGCTACCGCGCCTGGATCATGACGGCGGGCGAGGCCCGTAGCGCAAGCGCCATTCCCTGCGGACTTCTGTCCGGCGCCCGCGTGACGGCCCCGGTCCGCAAGGGCGACCTGATCACCTATGCCAACACCGCCGTCCCGGTCGACAGCAAGATCGTCGAGCTTCGGGCGCGGCAGGACAAGATGCTGGGCCTTTGACCATGAGCAGATCGCGACCCGTCGTCGCCGACAACCGCCCCTTCGCCATCCGGACCTACAGCCCCGACCGCCTGCGCGAGGCGTTGCGGCGGATGTATCTGATCCGCCGCTTCGAGGAGGGCGCCGAGGACAGCTACACGCGCGGCCTGATCCATGGAACGATGCACCTTTCGATCGGCCAGGAGGCCAGCGCGATGGCCAGCTGCATGGACCTGACCGACGACGACAAGATCACCTCGACGCACCGCGGCCATGGCCACTGCATCGCCAAGGGTGCCGATGTGGGCCGGATGTTCGCCGAGTTCTTCGGCAAGGAAACCGGCTACTGCCACGGGCGCGGCGGGTCGATGCATATCGCGGACGTGCGGACCGGCAACCTTGGTGCGAACGGCATCGTGGGCGGCGGCCTGCCGATTGCCGTCGGGGCCGCCCTGACGGCCAAGCGCCTTGGCCGCAGCGACGTGACCGTCTGCTTCTTCGGCGATGGTGCGAACAATGAAGGCGCGTTCCACGAGGCGCTGAACATGGCTTCGGTGTGGAAGCTGCCGGTCATTTTCGTCTGCGAAAACAACCAGTACGGCATGTCCACCTCGATCACGCGCTCGACCGCGGTGGCCCGGATTTCCGATCGCGCGGCAGCCTATTCCATGCCGGGCGTGACGGTGGACGGCAACGACTTTTCCGCCGTCGCCGAGGCCGTCCATACCGCCATCGGTCGCGCCCGCGCAGGTGAGGGGCCAAGTCTGGTCGAAAACATGACCTACCGCTGGCGCGGCCATTCGAAGTCCGACCGCAACCGGTATCGGACCAAGGAAGAGATCGAGGACTGGATGGGGCGCGACCCGATCGGGCGGTTCCGGTCCGACCTGATCACGCATGGCATTCTTGACGAGGCGGGGGCCGACGCCATTGCCGCCGACGCCATCGCGGCGGTCGAGACCGGCATCGCCTTTGCCAAGGACAGCCCGGCCCCGTCGGTGGCTGAAGTGACCCGCTATGTCTATGCGGAGCCGTGAGATGAACGCGATGACCGAGAACGGACTGCGCGTCCTGTCCTATTCCGAGGCGATCCGCGAAGCCATGGCCATCGCGATGGAGGCCGACCCGACCGTGATCCTGATGGGCGAGGATATCGGGGTCTATGGCGGCGCGTTCCAGGTCACGCTTGACCTGGTGGACCGCTTCGGGCCCGACCGGGTGATGGACACGCCGATCTCGGAGCTTGGCGGGGCCGGTGTGGCGGTCGGTGCCGCCCTTACCGGGCTGAAGCCGGTGTTCGAGTTCCAGTTCTCGGACTTCGCGATGCTGGCGATGGAGCAGATCGTAAACCAGGCTGCGAAGCTGCGCTACATGCTGGGCGGCGAGGCGTCGGTGCCGGTGGTGTTCCGCCTGCCGTCCGGCTCGGGCACCGGGGCGGCGGCGCAGCACAGCCAGTCGATCGAGGCATGGTTCGGCCATGTGCCGGGGCTGAAGGTTCTGCAACCGGCGACGCCCGAGGATGCCAAGGGGATGCTTCTGGCCGCGCTGGCCGACCCTGACCCGGTGATGATCTTC
>JBIJDO010000245.1:0-4980 GCA_044344105.1 Tabrizicola sp. | reverse complement strand
TCCGCTGTCCCGGTCCGATGGCGGCAAGAATGCCTTCGAAATGGGATGTCAGATCCGGGCCGGGGTCGATGACGGCAATGTCCGCCCCCCCCAGAAGCCAGGTGTTGGTGCCGGTGCCGGTGAGCGGCGAGGGGTTGGCGGCGCGGATCAGGCGGATCGGCGGATCAAGGGTCATCCGGCGCTTCGGCTTTCCAAGTTGCGGCTCTGCGGCTAGGCTGCAGGCGATGTCGGTTTTCCAGCGGTTCCTACCCAGTGGCCTTTATGGTCGCGCGGCACTGATCCTGATCGTGCCGATCGTGGCCATTCAGCTGGTGTTTTCGTCCGAGTTCATCCAGCGCTTCTATGAAGACGTGACCGGGCAGATGACGCAAGGGGTTGCCATCGATTTGCGGTTCCTTCTCGCCGAGATCGACCGCAGCGCCAGCCTTGCCGAGGTGCGAAGCCGGGTCGGCCCGCTGGCAGAGGCGTTGGAAATCAGTCTGACCCTTCCTGCCGGCAAGGATGCTCCGCTTGAAGACAGGCTTTCGGTGATCGATCTGTCGGGCGACACGATCATTGCCACCTTGCGGACGGCCCTGCCGACGCTTCAGGCGGTGGACCTGACGGGCGAAAACCGGATGGTGCATCTGCGGTTCGAGACCAGGCACGGCCCCGTCGGCGCGACGGTCAGCCGGCGCCGGATGTCGGCGTCCAACCCGCACCAGCTTCTGGTGTTGATGGTGATCACTTCGGTCCTGATGACGGTGATCGCCTATGTCTTCCTGCGCCGCCAGTTGCGGCCGATCACCAAGCTGGCCGAAGCGGCAAAGGAGTTCGGCAAGGGCCGTACCGTAAGCTATCGGCCGCGTGGCGCGCTGGAGGTGCGGGCGGCGGGGCGGGCCTTTCTGGACATGCGGACGCGGATCGAACGGCAGATCGAGCAGCGGACCCTGATGTTGTCCGGGGTCAGCCATGACCTGCGCACGCCGTTGACCCGGATGCGGCTTGCCCTGTCGCTGCTGCCCGAAGACGCCGAAGTGGCCGCGCTGAAGGACGATGTCGCGCAGATGGAACGCATGGTGGACGAGTTTCTGGCCTTCGTCCGCGGGGATGCGATCGAGAGTGCCGAAAGCACCGATGTGCCGGCCTTGATGACGGCGCTGGTCGAACAGGCGGGAGACCGGGTGCGCCTTGCCCCGGCGGAAGGGCGGGTCGAGCCGGTGGAGATGCGGCCGCAGGCGGTCCGGCGCGCGGTCGAGAACCTTTTGTCCAATGCGCTGCGCCATGCCGGGCGCGTGGAGGTGCGGCTGGTCTTTCAGGAGCGTTCGCTGCGCATTCTGGTCGAAGACGACGGGCCGGGCATTCCGGAGGACCGGCGCGAGGAGGCGCTGCGGCCGTTCACCCGTCTTGACGCCTCGCGCGATCCCAACCGGGGGGCGGGGGTCGGGCTGGGGCTGTCCATCGCCTCGGACATCGCGCTGAGCCACGGCGGTGCGCTGCGCCTTGGGCAAAGCGAAACCCTTGGCGGGCTCAAGGCCGAGCTGGTCATCGCGCGCTGAGCGCCCCTTCGGCTATTTCGATGCGCCGACGACGATGATCCAGTGCAGCTTATTGTCGGGGGCAGGGCTGAGCGCGATGCCGACGCCGACCTCGCGTGCCTTTCGCATCAGGATGTTGTCCCTGTGCTTGGGCGAGTTCATCCACCATTCGATGGCACGGGCCCCGGAGCCGAACCCGCGACCGGTGTTTTCGGCGGCGGTGCGGAACGAATATCCCGCCCGGCGCAGGCGGGTCTTGAGCGTTCCGCCATCCGACGAGGTGTGGCTGATCGACTTGCGCTTGGCATTGTCGCAGGCCTGGGCTTGGGCGGCCTTGTCCAGCTTGGCGCTGAACACCAGGCCGGGCAGGCCGCGCGCCTTGCGTTCGGCATTCAGGTTGGCAAGCAGGTCCTGCTGCATGGCAGAGGCACCGTCGGGTATGATGCAGGCCTGGACAGCGGATCCGTATCCGATGAGGGCAGCTGCGGCGAAGGCCGCAAATGTGAAGCGCGTCAGCATGGCAAATCCCCGTCGTGTGGCCCCGAAGACTACCCAGAGTAGTTTGACGAGATTCGGGCAGAATGTGGTGCAAAGCATGAAATATGCGAGAATGAAGAAGGGATCACTCAGCTTTGGGGAGAGTGCGCGGAGGATTGCCAACGGGACCGACGCAATCGTGACTTTTCTTGGGAGCGGCGAACGGAAAGGATGCGGCAGGCGCGGGAGGCATGATGCTGGACGGAATGATGCGCGGGGTGATCGATGCTCCGCTGGACCGGGGCGGGCGCTGGCTTGCGGCACGGGGGGCGTCGGCCGATGCGGTGACGCTGATCGGTCTGGCCTTCGGACTTGGGGCGGCGGGACTGCTGGCGTCGGGCTGGTCGGGTCTGACCGTGGCGGCGCTGCTGATGGCCGGGCGGCTGGCGGACGGGCTGGACGGGGCGGTGGCGCGGGCGCGCGGCAAGACCGACTTTGGCGGCTTTCTGGACATCGTCTGCGATTTCATCTTCTACGCCGCGGTCCCGCTGGCCTTCGTGCTGCGCGATCCGGCGGCGAACGGGGTGGCGGGGGCGTTCCTCTTGTTCAGCTTCTACGTCAATGCCGCCACCTTCCTGGGCTATGCGATCCTGGCCGAGAAGCGGGGCCTTGCAACGCGGAGCCGGGGCGAGAAGTCCCTGTACTTCACCGCCGGGCTGATGGAGGGGACCGAGACCATCCTGGCCTTCGCCGCTCTGGCGCTGTGGCCCGCGCTGTTCGTCCCGGTCGCCTGGGTCTTTGGCGGGCTCTGCCTCGTCACGGCCCTTGCGCGGGTCATGCTGGCCAGGCGGACCTTCCGCTAGGCGGCCGCGCCGGCGTTCCGGGCGGGTGGAGACCCGCGCGGCATTTCCGCCGAGGGTGCCCTTGCAGCCCCCGTGTCCCCCTACTAAGACTCTGGCAATACATCTGCCGATATTCCTCGGCAACGACATGAAGAGGCAGGCCCCCGATGCGCGATCCCGTCGATCACTACATGAACACGCTGGTCCCGATGGTCGTCGAACAGACCAGCCGGGGCGAACGCGCCTATGACATCTACAGCCGGATGCTGAAGGAACGGATCATCTTCCTGGGCGGCCCGGTCCACGACGGGATGTCGAGCCTGATCTGCGCGCAGCTTCTGTTCCTGGAATCGGAGAACCCGTCCAAGGAAATCTCGATGTACATCAACAGCCCCGGCGGCGTGGTGACGAGCGGATTGTCGATCTACGACACGATGCAGTACATCCGCCCCAAGGTGTCGACGCTGGTGATCGGGCAGGCGGCCTCGATGGGGTCGCTTCTCTTGACGGCCGGCGAGACGGGCATGCGGTTCAGCCTGCCCAACAGCCGGGTGATGGTCCACCAGCCGTCGGGCGGCTATCAGGGCCAGGCGACCGACATCATGATCCACGCCCGCGAGACGGAAAAGCTGAAGCGTCGGCTGAACGAGATCTACGTGCGCCACACCGGCAACGACTACGAGACGGTGGAAGCAGCACTTGAGCGGGACAATTTCATGTCGGCGGATGATGCAAAGGCCTGGGGTCTGATCGACCAGATCCTGGAAAGCCGCGGAAAGGCCGACGATACGTCGAAATGACGCCTACATTCGCCCCGATGGTCCGGACGACTTTTCGGGCGACTTTTCGGACGGGTTTTTCGGATTGTGGTGCCATTGGGCTTGGCCTAGACTTATCCCCAAGGCACGCTCCCTGCCAGCCAGGGACCTGGTGCAAAGCGTAGAGGACTGCGGATGGCGAACAACAGCGGCGGCGACAGCAAGAACACCCTCTATTGTTCTTTCTGCGGCAAAAGCCAGCACGAGGTGCGCAAGCTGATCGCGGGCCCGACGGTCTTCATCTGCGACGAATGCGTCGAACTTTGCATGGACATCATCCGCGAGGAGACGAAGACCACCGGTCTCAAATCCTCGGACGGCGTGCCGACGCCGCGCGAAATCTGCAAGGTGCTGGACGATTACGTGATCGGCCAGATCCATGCCAAGCGGGTTCTGTCGGTGGCGGTGCACAACCACTACAAGCGGCTGAACCATTCGTCGAAGACCGATATCGAGCTGTCGAAGTCCAACATCCTGCTGATCGGTCCCACGGGATGCGGCAAAACACTTCTGGCGCAGACGCTGGCGCGCATCCTGGATGTGCCCTTTACCATGGCTGATGCGACGACGCTGACCGAAGCCGGATACGTCGGTGAAGATGTCGAGAACATCATCCTGAAGCTTCTGCAGGCGTCGGAATACAACGTCGAACGCGCGCAGCGCGGCATCGTCTACATCGACGAGGTCGACAAGATCACGCGGAAGTCCGACAACCCCTCGATCACCCGCGATGTCAGCGGCGAAGGGGTGCAGCAGGCACTTCTGAAGATCATGGAGGGCACGGTTGCGTCCGTTCCGCCGCAGGGGGGCCGCAAACATCCGCAGCAGGAATTCCTGCAGGTCGACACGACGAACATCCTCTTCATCTGCGGCGGGGCCTTTGCCGGTCTGGAAAAGATCATCGCGCAGCGCAACAAGGGATCGGGGATCGGCTTTGGTGCCGACGTGAAGGGACCGGAAGAGCGGTCGGTCGGGGAATTGTTCAAGGAGCTGGAACCTGAGGACCTGCTCAAGTTCGGCCTGATCCCGGAGTTTGTCGGCCGTCTGCCGGTGATCGCGACCCTGACCGATCTGGACGAAGCCGCCTTGGTCACCATTCTGACCGAGCCGAAGAACGCCCTCGTGAAGCAGTACCAGCGTCTGTTCGAGATCGAAGGGGTCAAGCTGACCTTCACCGGCGACGCCCTGACCGCCATCGCCAAGCGCGCGATCAAGCGCAAGACCGGTGCCCGTGGCCTGCGGTCGATCATGGAGGACATCCTTCTGGACACCATGTTCGAACTGCCCGGCATGGACGGGGTCGAGGAAGTCGTGGTGAAGGAAGAA
>JBIJDO010000243.1:0-5015 GCA_044344105.1 Tabrizicola sp. | reverse complement strand
ATCGTAGTCGGCTTCAGATGCGGCAAGAGGTCCTCGAAGATCGCCTGCTTCACCGTCTCGCGTTCCGTGGCGGCCTCGATGATCAGGTCGCACTGGCCAAGGTCAGCCAGCTTCAGCGTGGTCCTGATGCGTTCCAAAGCGGCGCGCTTGTCGGCGGGCAGCACCTTGCCACGGGTGACCTGGCGTTCGATGTTCCTCTCGATGGTCGCCAGCGCCTGTCGCAGGCCGTCCTCGGAAATGTCCGTCATCAGGACATCGTACCCGGCCAGCGCAAAGACATGCGCGATGCCGTTGCCCATCTGCCCGGCGCCCACGATGCCGATCTGCTTGACGTCCATCGCCGTTCCTCCGACTTCGCGCTTCGCTTATGCCCGCAGCACCCGACCCGCGCAAGGACGGGCAAAGTGCCAAGCACTTTAGGCAATCGCCCGGATTTAGCCATTCGGCAACCACTCTCGGCCAGAGTTTGCCTTGGGTTGACTGCAATCGGGTGGCGGGATGATGTCGATTTCGGCAGGCGCGGGGGCGCTGGACTATTTGCCGTGCCGCTACGGCACCTCGCGGCTGGTGTTCCGTGGGCCTGAGCGCGACCTTTCGCAACCCTTTGTCGCGCTTCTTGGCGGGTCGGCGACATTCGGCAAATACGTGGCCCGGCCATTTGCCGATCTGGTCGAGGGGGCAACCGGGCATCCGGCGGTGAACCTTGGCGGGCTGAATGCCGGGCCGGACCTTTATCTTTCGGACCCGGCCATACTGGATGTCGCCGCCGCCGCACGGGTGGCTGTCGTCCAGATCACCGGGGCCGAGGCGCTGTCGAACCCCTACTACACCGTCCACGGCCGCCGGAACGACCGTTTCGTCGCGGCGACGCCCGCCCTGCGCGCGCTGTACCCAAGCGTCGACTTCACCGAGGTTCACTACACCCGGCACCTGCTTCAGGTTCTGCGCGCTGCCGACCCTCGCCGCTTTCAGACCGTGGTCAGAACCCTGCAGCAGAACTGGCAAAGGAAAATGCAGGCGTTGCTGGCGCGCCTGCCGGGACAAAGACTGCTTCTCTGGCTGGGCGAATCTGCGCCTCCGCCCGAAGCGACAGACCTTGAACCCGGCCCGGCCTTCATCGACCAGCGCATGATCGCGGCGCTCCGGGGCGATGTGACCGCCGTGATCGAGGTTTGCCCCAGCGCACGGGCCCGCAGCCTGGCCCGGTTCGACATGCACTTTCCCGAGACCGAGGCCGCACAGGCGGCTTGCCTTCCGGGTGCCGCCGGTCACGCCGAGGTGGCCGCCGCCTTGGCCCCGGTGCTGCGCAACCTTCTGCAAATGAAGAAGGGCCGCCTCTCGGCGACCCCCTCCCAACGATCCTAGGGTGGGCGCGAACCCGACCGTACCCTCAAAGCTTCTCGATCATCTCCGGCACGGCGGTGAAGAGGTCGGCGACAAGCCCGTAATCGGCCACCTGGAAGATCGGCGCCTCTTCGTCCTTGTTGATCGCGACGATGACCTTCGAATCCTTCATCCCCGCCAGATGCTGGATCGCACCCGAGATGCCGACCGCGACGTAAAGGTCCGGTGCCACGACCTTGCCGGTCTGCCCGACCTGCCAGTCGTTCGGCGCATAGCCGCTGTCCACCGCTGCACGCGAAGCCCCGACAGCGGCGTTCAGCTTGTCGGCAAGCTTTTCGATCAGCGCAAAGTCGGCCTGGCTGCCCACACCACGCCCGCCCGACACGACGATCCCGGCCGAGGTCAGCTCCGGACGGTCGGACGAGGCCACCTTGTCCTCGACCCAGGCCGACATGGTCCCGTCCACCGAAGCCGAGACCTTCTCGACCGGGGCCGAACCGCCCTTGCCCGCCGCGTCAAACGTCGCGGTGCGGATGGTCATCACCTTCTTCGCGTCGGCGGATTTGACGGTCTGGATCGCGTTCCCGGCATAGATCGGGCGGTCGAAAGTCGCGGCGTCATGCACCGCCAGCACTTCCGAGATCACCATCACATCCAGCAGCGCCGCTGCGCGCGGCAGGACCGACTTCGACAGCGCACCGGAGGCCGCGACGATATGTTCGTAATCCCCGGCCAGCGACACGACCAGCGCGGCGGTGGGTTCGGTCATGCCATGGCAATAGGCGTGGTCATCGGCGAAAAGGACCTTCGAGACCCCCGCCAGCGTTGCCGCTTCCGCAGCCGCCGCATCGCCGCCCGTGCCCGCGACCAGCACGGTCACCGGGCCAAGGGATTTCACCGCCGTCAGCGCCTTCGCGACCTGGTCGGTTGCAAGTTTGCCGTCAACGACATCGGCAAGAAGAAGAACGGCCATCTCAGATCACCCCCGCTTCGTCTTTGAGTTTCGCGATCAGTTCGGCGACGGAGGCCACCTTCACGCCCGCCTTGCGGCCCGCCGGTTCCACGGTCTTGACGACCGAAAGCCGGGGCGAGACGTCCACGCCGTAGTCGGCGGGCGTCTTTGCGGCAAAAGGCTTGGCCTTGGCCTTCATGATGTTCGGCAGCGACGCATAGCGCGGCTCGTTCAGGCGCAGGTCGACGGTGATGATCGTCGGCATCTTGACGGTGATCGTCTGCAAGCCGCCATCGACCTCGCGGGTGACTTTCGCATGGTCGCCCTCGATGGCGACTTCCGAGGCGAAGGTCGCCTGCGACCAGCCCAGCAGGGCGGCCAGCATCTGGCCCGTCGCGTTCATGTCATTGTCGATGGCCTGCTTGCCGCAAAGGACAAGGCCCGGAGCCTCTTCCTTCACCACCGCGGCCAGAAGCTTGGCCACGGCGAGGGGTTCGATGTCCACATGCACGTTGTCGGTCGCCTCGATCAGGATCGCCCGGTCGGCACCCATGGCCAAAGCGTTCCGCAGCGTCTCCTGCGCCTGCTTCACGCCGATGGACACGACGACAACCTCGGTCGCGACGCCCTTTTCCTTCAGGCGGATCGCCTCTTCCACGGCGATCTCGTCGAAGGGGTTCATCGACATCTTGACGTTCGCCAGGTCGACGCCCGACCCGTCCGCCTTGACGCGCACCTTCACGTTGTAGTCGATCACCCGCTTGACCGGGACCAGCACCTTCATGGCCAACTCCTTCGTTCCTGCCCCCCTTGGAGGCCGCACAAGCTCTCTCGCCCGCCTGTTACCGGAAGGTGCGGCACCGGAACAGAGCAAATGCGACAGGAAACGGCGACAGGACGCCGCGTTCTGATCGCAGGGGGCGATCAGAGGCCGTCGTTGGCCCGCACGGTGGCGATCAGGGCGTGGACGTGAAGCGCGGTCTCGTCCCCGGCCATCGCCGCCTGCTCCATGCGACGCAGCAGCGCCGCAGAGGTGTACCAGTCCCAGGCCTGCGACCTTGCCGGTTCGCGCGACCAGAAGGCGTCGAAGGGGATTGATCCGCTTTCCACATGGAACCAGCAGCGATACAAGAGGAGGGCCAGGTCGCCATTCGGCTGCGCGTCCAAACGGCGCAGAAGCGGGCCGATGTCGATGCCGCCTTCGCCGAACATGCACAGAAGACGATCGAGATCGCCCCATCCCATCGGTGGGTCGGCCGCCAGCTTCGTCTCAAGATAGGCCAGAGCAAAGCGGTTGATCGCTGTGATCTGGCGTTCGGGCCAGCGATCTGGGAAGCCGGTACGGGGCAGGCGCGCGAAGGCGACCTCGTCGCCAACGCTGGCAACCTCCTGCCCATCCGCCAGAAGTTCCATGACACGGGGCAGGAACCAGGCGACGTGGTTGTGGCCGATGTCATCGGTGAAGGCTGCAAAGTACCAGTCGCGGACATAGGCCAAAGGCAAGTCGCGCGCCGGGCGCTTCAGAAAATCCGCCTCGATCGCCGGATGCATGCAGCAGTTCTGGCAGACCCCGGTCGTCGCCGGCGCGGGAATGTCGAACGCGCGCCAGGCCTCGTCGATCGCGGCGTTCAGCGCGTCAGGCCGGGGACCCATAGCACGTCATCCTTGCCGTCGTTGTTCGCGATGCGGCCCGCGACGAAGAACCAGTCCGAAAGGCGGTTCAGATAGCGGACGGCTTCGGGGTTCACGTCCTCCATCGTGGCGGTTTCCACGACCAGACGCTCGGCCCGGCGGCAGACGGTACGGCACAGGTGCAACTGCGCCGCCAGCACCGACCCGCCCGGCAGGATGAAGCTGCGCAGCGGTTTCAGGCGTTCGTTCATCGCGTCGATCTCGCGCTCCAGCCGCGTGACCTGTCCTTCGATCATCCGCAAAGCCGGATATTCCCGCGTCGCATCGAGATGCCGGTCCGGCGTGCAGAGATCGGCACCAAGATCGAACAGGTCGTTGGAAATCCGCTTCAGCGCCTCGGCCATCTCGCCTCCGGCCTGCAGCCGCGCCAGCCCCACGGTCGCATTCGTCTCGTCCACCGTGCCATAGGCACTGACGCGCAGACTGTGCTTGGCCACGCGGACGCCGTTGCCAAGCGCGGTTTCTCCGGCATCCCCGGTCTTGGTATAGATTTTCGACAGGACGACCATGACCTACCCCCCGATCCTCAAGACCGGCTCCGCAGCCAGGCGAAGGCCACGATCAGCACCACCGCCACGAACTGCACCCCAAGCCGCCAGCGCATGATCCTGTTGGCGTTGCGCTTGTTGAACTCGCCCCCCTTGGCAAAGGTGCCGATCCCGAACAGAAGGATCGCCAGCACCACCAGACAGGCGATCGTGGCGAATAGAAACAGCGGGTCGGAAAACATGCGCGCACTCCCTTTGCCCCTGATCTAGGCGCGCGGCGGAGAAAAGCGAAGCGCAATTTCGCGCCGACCGGGCGTCTGAAAATCTTCGCCAGAGTTTTCGGACTTACCCTTTCGCGATCAGCCAGTCCAAGGCACGTGTCGGCAGGACCCGCCGCAGGAAGCCCATAAGGTAGGTCGGCGTCGTCACGTAGTAGCGCGCCCTCGGGCGTCGGGCTTCCAGCGCCTGGATCAGCTTCGCGGTCACCGCTTCGGGGCCAAGCTCAAACCGGTCCTTCCGGACCTTCTTGTCGTAGAGCC
>JBIJDO010000242.1:0-5031 GCA_044344105.1 Tabrizicola sp. | reverse complement strand
CGGAATGTCGGGATTGTCGCGCTTTACCGCCTTCAGGACGTCGATCCCGTCCAGGCGGCTGTCCTTGAGCCAGATGTCCAGGATCATCAGCGCCGGAGGTTCGGCGTTGATCTCGGCCAGGCAGTCGTCGGAATTCGCGGCGAGGCGGACGGCATAGCCTTCGTCGCGCAGGATGTCGCCGATCAGCTCGCGGATGTCCTGTTCGTCGTCCACAATCAGAATGCTCATGGTCTCAACCTCCTTGGCCCTGGCTCTGTTTCAGGGGGACATGGGTGCGCTGGCGCTTGCGGTGGGACCGCGGCAGCCGGATCTCGGCCATGGCGCCGGCATGATCGTTGCCGTCGAAGACGGGCGCGTTGAGGAGCGCGAGGGTCCCGCCGTGTTCCTCGATGATCTTCTTGACGATGGGCAGGCCAAGCCCGGTGCCCTTTTCCCGCGTGGTGACATAGGGCTCGAACAGGCGGGCGCGGTCCGGCGGCAACCCGGTACCATTGTCCGAAATCTGGATCAGCACCTCGGTTTCGGTGACGGACAGTGCGACGCGAATCTCGGGCGAAAAGCCGGTCGGCCTGCTCTTTTCCTGAAACGCTTCAATGGCCTCTCCCGCGTTCTTGATCAGGTTTGTCAGCGCCTGCCCCATCATCGTCGCATCGATTTCCATGATCAGCGGATCAGAGGGGATGTCGGAGACGAACCGGACCGAGGGCTGACCGTTCTCCTGCAACAGCACCGCGCCCTTGAGAAGCGCCGCAAGGTCGGACTCGCGGCGGTCGGGTTCGGGCATGCGGGCGAACTTGGAGAACTCGTCGACGATCCTGCGCAGGTCATTGGTCTGGCGGACAATGACATCGGTGTATTGTTCCAGATCCTCCTGGTCGCGGACCTGCGGCGCAAACTTGCGCTTGATCCGTTCCGCCGAAAGCTGGATCGGGGTCAGCGGGTTCTTGATCTCATGCGCAATGCGGCGGGCGACATCCCCCCAGGCGGCCATCCGCTGCGCGCTGACCAGGTCGGTCACGTCATCGAACGCGACGACATAGCCTTCAAGCCGCCCCAGTTCGCTGCGTCGCTCGCTCATCCGGACGAGCAGGCTTTCGGCCTTGCCCTTGCGGGTCAGGCGGATTTCTTCCTGGACGGCCGAGCCCGTACCTTCCTGAAGTCGTTCGAACAGGGCCGAAAACTCGGGCACGGCGGCCGCCAAGGGCATGTCGGAACGTCCGTCCGCGAGGTCGAGAAGGCGTTCCGCCGCGCGGTTCACAAAGTCGATGTCACCGTCGCCGTCCAGTCCGATGACGCCAGCGGTCACATTCGACAAGACGGAATCGAACAGGCGCCGACGGGTCTCGGTCTGGCGATGCCCCTCGATGAGCGCCTCGCGCTGACCCTTCAATTGCCGGGTCATCTGGTTGAAAAGGCGCCCAAGGGAAGCGATTTCGTCATCGCCCTCCTCTTCGGTGACCTGGACGTCGAGATCGCCGCCCCCGACCCGTTCCGCCGCCCCCGCCAGCCGCCCGACGGGCCGCGACAGCCGTTCGGCAAACCACAAGCCCAGCCAGACCGCAGCAAGGATCAGGATCAAGGCAAAGCCGAGATAGATGAGACCGAAGTTGAACAGAACGCGCCCGCGTTCGGATTCCAGCTGGTTGTACAGCTGGACCGTCTCCTGGGTTTCGTCGAGCAGCGACAGGATCGAGCCGTCCACCTCGCGGGTGACATAGAGATACCGGTCGACATAGCCATCGAGGAAGATCAGCGCGCGGAATTCGTTGTTCGACCAGTCCGGAATCAGCACGGTATTGCCTTCGCGCGCCAACCGGAGATTGTCTTCGCTCAGCGATTCGAAGCCGAAGAGATAGGACCTTTCGCCCCGGGTCTTCAAGGCACCGGTTCCATCGACCAGAAAAGCCTCTTTCAACCCGCGCTGGACCACGGCCTGCGCCTGCGAAAGCAGGGGTCGCAGCTGATCGTCACGCAGGAGGGGCGCTTTGCGCTTCGCATCGTTGAGATACCCGGCCAGGGTGACGACATCTTCGGCCAGATCGTCGCGCTGGACCGCCTCATAGGCCTGGGCCGCCGAAAGCGACGAACCCACCACCGAACGGACGCGGTCGGAGAACCAGCCTTCAAGGCCGATGTTGATCGACAGCACCGCGAAGACGGCGACCAGAACGGTGGGGATGAGCGCGATCAGCATGAACACGCCCGACAGCCGCATGTGCAACCGCGACCCGGCGGAACGCGATCGACGGTCGGCGATCAGCCGCGCCACGCGAGCCAGGACCAGGGCCGCGATGACCAAGATGTAGACAAGGTCGGACAAGAGGACCAGCCGCAGGGCCGGAGACGTGGCCCCCTGGCTGAAGGGACCGAGCGCAAGGAAAGTCAGAACGGCAAGGACCGGTCCAAGAACCACGATCCCCAGCGTGACCGCCGTCTGCACGCGGCGTTGCCGCCGAAGGCGCGAGAACCGAGCCCAGACATCCCTGTGAACTGCGCGATCCAACCGAATCTGCCCGTTAGTCGGGGTTCCTTACCCGAAGGCATCTATATCTTGATGCGCGGCGGGGTGAAACCCGAAAGACACAGGTCCGTTGCGGGCTTACATCAATTTCCGGCGACGGGTCACGCGGATGTCGAGATCGGTGATCTTCTTGCGCAGCGTGTTGCGGTTAATGCCCAGAAGATCGGCACATTTCGCCTGGTTCCCGGCTGTCGCATCCAGCGCGATCTCGATCAGCGGAAGTTCCACCTCGCGCAGGATGCGCTGATAGACGCCGGGGGGCGGAAGCTGCCCGCCGTGCAGGTCGAAGTAGCGTTTCAGGTGGCGCGCGACCGACGCGGACAGCTTGTCGCCCTCGGCCTTGCCGGTCAGGGGTTCGGGGCTTGGCTGCTGGCCAAGGACCAGTTCAACCTCGCTGCGCGCGACATCGGTTTCGGATGCGGTGACCAGAAGCCGCCGGATGGTGTTTTCCAGCTGCCGCACGTTGCCCGGCCAGGAATAGGCCCGGATCAGATCGACCGCCCCCTGCGACAGTCGCCGGGTCGCCCCAAGGTCACGCTCGCCGCGGGCCAGGAAATGGTCGGCGAGCAGCGGAATATCCTCGACCCGTTCGCGCAGGGAAGGCACATGCAGCGTCACGCCGCCCAGCCGGTAATAGAGGTCCTGGCGGAACTGCCCGGCCTCCATCCGGGCGGAAAGGTCGCTTTGGCTGGTGGCCATGATGCGTGGCGCCTTGTCGCCGAGCATGTCGAGCATGCGAACGACCCGAGCCTGGGTATCCGCGTCGAAGTCGGCGACTTCGTCAAAGACGATCGAGCCGCCGCGGGCGCGGGCCAGCAAGGCCGAGGGTCCATCCACCCCTTGCAGGTCCCCGGTCTGCGCCACGATGAAGGGCTGTGACCGGCGGTCGGAAAAATCATGGATCGCCCGCGCGATCAGCGACTTTCCGGTGCCGGATTCGCCGGTGATCAGGACCGCAAGCTCGGTGTTCATCACACGCGCAACCAGCCGGTAGAGCGTCTGCATGGCCGGCGTGCGTCCGACAAGCGGCAGATCGTCGCCCGGTTCGCGCGGGGCGACGACCACCTTGGGCATGCGGCGCTTCTGGTCGAGCGCCTTGGCCGACCGCTTGATCAGGTCCGGCAGGTCGAAGGGCTTGGGCAGGTAGTCGAAGGCTTCGGCCTCGGCCGCCTGGATCGCGGTCATGATCGTGTTCTGCGCCGAGATCACGATCACCGGCAGTCCGGGCCGCATCTTGGAAATGCGCGGCAGGGCATCCAACCCGTTGCCATCCGGCATGATCACGTCACTGATCACCAGATCGCCCTTCCCCTCCTCGACCCAGCGCATCAGCGTCATCAGGGAAGAGGTGGCATGGACCTTGCACCCCGCCCGGGTCAGCGCCTGCGTCAGGACGGTGCGGATCGTGCGGTCGTCGTCGGCGACAAGGATGGTGCCATCCATCAGCGGAGTTCCTTTTTCTTCTCGCGGGGGGCCATCGGCAGCGACACGCGAAACACGGTGCGACCGGGCACGGAGTCGACGGTGATCCAACCGTCATGGTCGGAAATGATCTTCGAGACCAGGGCAAGTCCGAGGCCGGTGCCGTTCTCGCGGCCCGACACGAAAGGTTCGAAGATCGAGGCGGCAATCTCGGGTTTGATGCCGGGGCCGTCGTCGATGATTTCGACCTGCAGGGGAAGGGCCGCAGAGATGCCGTCCTTGCGGCGCAGGCGCAGGCTGAGGTCGTAGAAGGTGTGGAGGCGGATCGTGCCGCCCTTGGCGCAGGCTTCCGCAGCATTCTTGATCAGGTTGAGAAAGACCTGCATCAGCTGGTCGCTGTCGGCCAGCGTCGGCGGCAGCGAGGGGTCGTAATCCTCGACGATCGTCATGTGGGCGGCGAACCCCACCATCGCCGACCTGCGGGCGCGGTCCAGCGCGTCGTGGATGTTGACGGGCTTGCGGTCGGGCGGGCGCAGGTTGCCGAACTGTTCGACCTGTTCCAGAAGCTTCACGATCCGGCGCGTCTCCTCGACGATGAGATCGGTCAGCTCCTGATCCTGCGGCGCAAGATTCATCGACAGAAGCTGCGCGGCACCCGATATGCCCGCAAGCGGGTTCTTGATCTCATGGGCCAGCATCTCGGCCATCCCGATCGCCGAGCGGGCGGCGGTCTTGGCCCCCATCGACCGGCCCAGACGATCGGCAAGCTCGCGCGGGGACAGGATCAGCATCACGATGCCGGGATTGTCGTGCATCGGCGCGAGGTGGACGGTGCACTGGACCGGAGGGCGTTCACCCGAGGTGACATCGACATCATTGATGTTCAGGGGCGACTGGTTGGCGCGGACGCGGATCAGCGCCTCTTCCATCGGGGCCTCGATCGCGAGACGGTCCATCACCGGCTGGCCGATCAGGCTTTTCTGCGAGGTGTTGAGAAAGGTCTCGGCAGCCGGGTTCACCTCAAGGATCATCGCGGCCTGGTCGATCAGAAAGGTCGGAAACGGCAGCGAGGCCCAGATGACGCCCGG
>JBIJDO010000241.1:0-5040 GCA_044344105.1 Tabrizicola sp. | reverse complement strand
CCCGCGATCTCGCACCAACCTCACCGCCTCAAGCTTGAACTCGCGGCTGAACTTCCGTCTCTCCATAGAAACCTCCGATTCCGTTGAAACACCTTATCTCGGTGTCCACGAAACCGGCAGCAGCTCAGCCTGCCTCTCCGCTACCTTGTTGAAATTACGGGCTAAGGTGGACATCGACGCACCTCAGACTCTTTGAGTCTAATTGTGCGAGATGGCGCTCCCACTCCTCAAGGGCGTGGATAAGAGAGTTCAATTGCTCTCCCTCCAGCTGCACCATCCCCCCAAATCGACGGTCGGGGTGCTGTCACGCCGCCGTATCGGCGAAAGCCCGGACCGTCGGGACCGTTGTCCGCCTGGGGCTGGCGGGGTCAGTCGCGGTTCGGGTCGATCTGGTAGACCCAGTGCTTGGACACGAAGAAAATCATGATCGTGATGCCGGCAGTGACCATCAGCTGGGAGACGATCAGCGGCAGGCGCAGGCCGTCGACGAGCGACCACATCAGGAGCGAGTTCAGCATCAAGGCCCCCACGTGCAGGACCGCAAAGCGGGCGACGCGGCGGCGGGAGGGGCGGCCGGACCGGAAGGTCAGCCAGCCCTGCAGGCAGAAGTTGTAGACCATGCTGGCGAGGTAGCAGAGGGCGGTCAGGAGGATCGTGCTGGCGACCCGGTCCTGCAGGGCCCAGAGGAGAAGAAAGTAAAGACCTGCCGAGCTCGCGCCGACGGCGATGAAGCTGAGCGGCTGCCGAAGCCGCGACAGGGGTGCGATCATGCTCGGGACCCCGACCGGACAGGCCCGCTGGGCATCAGGTGCGGCCACAGTCGAATCCGCCACGGAAACGGGCGAGGATCTGGGTGATCCCGCTGGCGAGCGGGGTCGCGTGCCAGTCGTGCGGCAGGGCAGAGGGCAGAAAGCTCATGTCACCGGCATTGGTCGGGCGGGAGTCGAACTGCAGCAGGAGCGGCCGGTCGACACGGCTTCTGATGCGTTCGATCACCTCGAAGATCGAGGCCGACCGGCCGCGGGCGAGCAAGAGGGTCTGGTCGCGAGGTCCGTCCTCGGGCCGGACGATGCGCTGCGCCATGAACTGGCCGATGTCTTCGGCCAGAAGGAAGTCGCGCAAGGTGTAGGGGCTGCCGGTGATCCGGGTGGTCCGGCCGTGCAGCGCGTTCGAGATCAGCGCGGTGACAAGGCCGATGCGGTTCGACGTGGTCATCCCGTAGACCGAGGTCGGCCGGAAGATCATCCGTCGGCTGAGCCCGTCCGTCGCCATAAGCAGGGTTTCCTGCGCGCGCTTGCCGGTTCCGTAGGGGCGCAAGGGCCGGGGCACGCTTGACGGGCCGCAATGGGTCTGGCCTTCGAAGAGGCCCCCGGCGGAGCTGGTCAGGTGGAACCCGACAGGGCGGTCCCGGCCCAGGGCGACGGCGAAGTCGACGAGTTCGGACAGAAGTGCCGTCTCGTCGGCCATTTCGGCATCGCTGGCGGCAAAGCCGTTCTTTCCGCCGGCCCAGACGACCGCCACCGGTCCCGGCCCGGTCAGGCGGGCGCGGATGGCCTGCCGCTGTTCGATGCGCGCGGCCCGGTCGGTCCAGCTGTAGGGAAAGTCGGTCGCACGGGCGTCGAAGCGCATCCGTAGCGCGTGGTCGATCGTGCTGCCGATGAGGCCAAGACCGAACAGCAGGACGCTGAGGTCAGCCTCGGGTCCGATCTGCAAAAGCCTCATTCCACGCTGTCCGGAACCGTTACCAGCCAATCCGCCGCAACGGCATCCGCCGACCGGTCGATGGTGAAGTAGGTCGGCTTGCCATGAACCCGAAGCATCATCGAGGACAGGTACTGCAGCGCGATTCCCAGCATGAAGGCGGACAGGCCGCCGAAGAAGGAGATCGCCAGGATGAGCGAGGTCCAGCCCTGCACCTCGATGCTCATCGGGGCGAAATAGCGCAGGAGCAGGAAGTAGACCGCGGCCACGATCGTGAGGAGCATGGCGAGGAAGCCAAGCACCGATCCGATCCGCAAAAGCTTGATCTGGCTGGAAAAGATCATGCGCCAGCCATGAGAGAACAGGGAGCGGATGCTGTAGCCGCTGCGCTTGGCGCGGATGAAGCGGCGGTCCTTCAGGGTCGCCCGGACGAGGCCGATCCTCTGGGTGAACCAGCCGAGGGTGACGTCGAGGTAGGTGTCATGCGAGCAGACGCTGGCGGCGGCGCGGGCCAGCGGGCCACGGATCAGCCGGAAGCTGTTGAAGCTGGGCAGGTTCGGGTTCTCGGTCAGCCAGCGCATCAGGCGCTTGAACCCGCGCGAGGACCAGTCGCGCAAAAGGGACTGGTGCACCGCCGAGGCGGGCTTGGCATAGACGATGTCGGCATGGTCCGCCATCGCCTTGCGCAGAAGATGCGGGATGACCTCGGGCAGGTGCTGCAGATCCTCGTCCAGGGTGACGACCCAGTCGCCGGCGCTGTGCAGGATGCCGACGATGGTGGCCGGATGCTGCCCGAAACTGCGCGAAAGGTGCAGCGGCACGATCCAGGGATGGTCCTTTGCCAGACGGTCGATCAGCGGGCCGGATGCGTCGATGGCGGCATCGTCGACAAAGATCGCCTCGGCCAGCACGAACGGGGCACCGGTCCGGTCCCAGTCCTGGCGCAGGGCGTCAAGCAGGGACACAAGGGTACCAAGGAATTCGCTGCCGGAATAGACCGGGACGACCACGCTCAGGGTCAAACGTCTGGGCTGAAAACTGTCCGTCATCGTCACCCGCCAAACCACGGCCTGCGCATCAATGCTGGCCCTGGAGTCGTGTTGTCAAGGGTCGCGGGACAGACCGACCCGGCCTTTGTGGCAGATCGGGCGCATGGCGGTGGCGTTGCGGTCAGCCGCTGAACAGGAAGTGCAGGACGTCGCCGTCCTTGACCTCATAGGTCTTGCCTTCCACCCGGAACCTCCCCGCCTCCTTGGCCCCGGCCTCGCCGTTCCCGGCGATGTAGTCGTCATAGGCCACGGTCTCGGCGCGGATGAAACCCTTCTCGAAATCGCCATGGATCACGCCTGCCGCCTGCGGGGCAAGCGTGCCTTTCGGGATCGTCCAGGCCCGGGCCTCTTTCGGGCCGACGGTGAAATAGGTCTGCAGGCCCAGAAGCGAATAGCCCGCCCGGATCAGCCGGTCGAGCCCGGCCTCATGCAGACCCATCTCTTCCAGGAACATCGCCGCCTCGTCTTCGGGAAGTTGCGCGAGTTCTTCCTCGATCCGGGCCGAGATCACCACGGATCCTGCGCCCTGGCGCGCGGCCATGTCCGCCACACGCGCCGATTGGGAATTGCCCGTGGCGGCCGAGGCTTCCTCGACATTGCAGACGAAGAGGACGGGCTTGGCGGTCAGAAGCTGCAGCATCCGCCATTGCTTCTGGTCATCCTCGGACACCTGCACGCTGCGCGCCGGGCGGCCTGCTTCCAGCGCCGTCTGGGCCGCGGCCAGAAGCCGGTCCTGGTCCAGGCTGTCCTTGTCGCCGCCTTTCAGCTTGCGCGCGAGGTTTGCCCGGCGACGTTCGACAGAGTCGAGATCGGCCAGCATCAGCTCGGTCTCGATGGTCTCGGCATCGGCGATCGGGTCGATCCGGCCTTCGACATGGGTGATGTCGCCGTCTTCGAAGCAGCGCAGGACATGGGCGATGGCGTCGCATTCGCGGATGTTGGCGAGGAACTGGTTGCCAAGCCCTTCGCCTTTCGACGCACCGCGCACGAGGCCCGCGATATCGACGAACGTGAGGCGGGTCGGGATGATCTGCTTCGAGGCTGCAATCGCCGCCAGCTTCTCCAGCCGGGCATCGGGCACCGCGACATCGCCGACGTTCGGCTCGATGGTGCAGAAGGGAAAATTCGCGGCCTGGGCGGCAGCGGTCCGGGTCAGCGCGTTGAAGAGGGTGGACTTGCCCACGTTCGGCAGCCCGACGATGCCCATCCTGAAACCCATCTTTCCCTCCACTGGCGACGCGGGCCTTCTACGGGCGGCGGCTGCCGGGATCAAGCTTCAGCCGCCCATTGATTTCCCCGCCCATTGATTTCCCTGATCGGGCCGTGGCAGATGGGGCCGATCAACGGGGGACCGCCATGACACGGATCGACGACACTTTTGCCCGGCTTCGCGCCCAAGGGAAGAAGGCCTTCGTCGCCTACATCATGGGCGGCGACCCGAACGAGGCGACATCGCTTGCGGTGATGCGGGGCCTGCCCGGTGCGGGGGTGGACGTGATCGAGCTTGGCATGCCGTTCACCGACCCGATGGCCGACGGGCCGACCATTCAGGCGGCGGGCCAGCGCGCGCTGGAAGGCGGCATGACGCTGGACAAGGTGCTGGCGATGGTCCGGGCGTTCCGGGCCGGGGATCAGGCGACGCCCATCGTGCTGATGGGCTATTTCAACCCGATCTATTCGCGCGGGGTCGACCGGTTCCTGACCGAGGCGAAGGCTGCCGGGATCGACGGGCTGATCGTGGTGGACCTGCCACCCGAGGAAGATGACGAGCTCTGCATTCCGGCGCAGGCGGCGGGGCTGAACTTCATCCGCCTTGCCACCCCCACCACGGACGACAAGCGCCTGCCCAAGGTGCTGCAGAACACCAGCGGGTTCGTCTACTATGTCTCGATCACGGGCATCACCGGGGCGGCGGCGGCTGAGGCCGGGGACGTGGCCCCTGAAGTGGCGCGGATCAAGCGGTCGACCGACCTGCCGGTGATCGTGGGGTTCGGGATCACCACACCGGAACAGGCGCGCGGCATCGCATCGGTGGCGGACGGGGCGGTTGTGGGGTCGGCCATCGTCAAGGACATCGGGTCGGGCGCTCCCGTGGCTGAGGTGCTGGCCCGCGTCAAGGCTTTGGCCGAAGGCGCGCATTCGGCGTGAACCGCACGGGGCACGCGCGGCCCTGACAAAGGTCACGCTTCGGGGTCGGGGTCGCGCCTTGCGTCCAGGATCTGGCGCAATTCGGCAAGGCTTGGCAGGACCGCCGCGATGCGTTCAACCGGAAAGGCCGCTGCAAGCGCGG
>JBIJDO010000285.1:0-4379 GCA_044344105.1 Tabrizicola sp. | reverse complement strand
CACGATGGCGGAGCAGAGCCCGCATTCCAGCCCCTCTTGCTTGCCGAACTTGTTGACGACCAGCAGGTCCGCGTCGGCCAGCATTGCTGTTACAAAACGGTCATTGGATCGCGCCAATCCATTCCATTAAACAGGAAGCATGGAACAGAATCGCGCCGCCCATGCCTTCGCCACCCTTGGCCATCCCGGACGGCTGGCCGTCTTCCGCCTGCTGATGCGCTTTGCGCCGCAGGGCGTGCGCCCGACCGAGATCGCCGCGGCCCTGGGGCTCAAGCAGAACACCCTGTCGCACCATCTGGCCGACCTTACGGCGTCGGGCCTCGTCTCGGTCGAACGGCGGGGCCGGTCGCTGTTCTATGCGGTCGATCTCGACACGACCGAAGACCTGATCGGCCATCTGGCGCTGACCATCGGGCGCGGGCGGCCCGACCTTCTCGGTCCCCTGGCACGCTTCACAGAGGAGCATCACCCCATGCGCGACACCGATTTCGACGTCCTTTTCATCTGCTCCGGCAACTCCGCCCGGTCGATCTTTGCCGAGGCGCTCTTGCGCGATCTCGGTCGCGGCAAGTTCCAGGCGTTTTCCGCCGGGACGCGACCGGGGACAGAGCTCAACCCCTTCGCCATCGAGGTGCTGAAACGCAACGGGCACGATGTGTCGGGCTTGCGGGCCAAGCATCTGTCCGAATTCCAGAAGCCCGACTCGATCAAAATGGATTTCGTCTTCACCGTCTGCGACACTGCGGCCGCCGAGGACTGCCCGCCCTGGCCCGGCCAGCCGATCACCGGCCACTGGGGCCTGCCCGACCCGGTCAAGGCGGAAGGGACCGAGGCCGAACGCGCGCTGGTCTTCGCGCAGACCTATGCCGCCCTGCGCCGCCGCATCCAGGCCTTCGTGGCACTGCCGTTCGCGTCGCTCAGCCGGATGGCGCTGCAGGGAGAGGTGGACCAGCTGGGACTGGCCGATGACAAGGCGAAGGCCTGACACATGCCGAAGATCGCGCTCAACGGCCTTGGCCGGATCGGCAAGCTGGTCCTGCGGGACCTGATCGAGACCGGTGCCGGCGGCGACATCGTGCTGGCGAACGACCCCGAAGGCGATGCGGCGCAGCATGCCCTCCTGATGGAGTTCGATTCTGTCCACGGCCGCTGGCGCGCGGACATCGGACACGACGTCGACGCCCTGGTTCTCAACGGCACCCGCATCCGCCTGACGCAGGAAAGGACGATCGACGCACTGCCCCTGGCCGCGATGGGCGTCGATCTGGTGATCGACTGCACCGGGGTCTTCAAGACGGGCGCGAAGGTCGAACCCTACTTCGCCGCTGGCGTCAGGAAGCTGGTCGTTTCTGCCCCGGTCAAGGATGGCGGCGCGCTGAACCTCGTCTACGGGGTGAACCACCACCTTTATGACGGGTCGCAAAGGTTGATCACGGCGGCCTCCTGCACGACGAACTGCCTCGCCCCTCTGGTGAAGGTGGTCCATGAGGGGATCGGCATCCGGCACGGCTCGATCACCACGGTGCATGACGTGACCAACACCCAGACCATCGTGGATCGGCCCGCCAAGGACGCGCGCCGCGCGCGGTCGGCTCTGCTGAACCTGATCCCGACCACCACCGGCAGCGCCACAGCGATCACGCTGATCTACCCCGAGCTTCAGGGCCGCCTGAACGGCCATGCGGTGCGGGTGCCGCTTCTGAACGCCTCGCTCACCGACGCGGTGTTCGAGGTGGAACGCCCGACCACGGTCGAAGAGGTGAACGCGCTGTTCACTGCCGCCGCCGAGGGGCCGCTGAAGGGCATTCTGGGCGTCGAGACCCGACCCCTGGTGTCGTCGGATTTCCTGAACGATCCGCGCTCCGCGATCCTTGATGCGCCATCGACCATGGTGGTGAACGGCACGCAGGTGAAGCTTTTCGCCTGGTACGACAATGAATGGGGCTATGCCTGCCGTCTGGCCGACATCACACGGATGGTGGCGGCGTCACTGTGACCGCGCCCGACCCCCTGCGCGCCTACATGGCGGTGACGGCGGCCTACTGGGCCTTCATGCTGTCGGACGGTGCCTTGCGGATGCTGGTCCTTCTGCACTTCAACGCGCTCGGCTTTACCCCGATCCAGCTGGCATGGCTGTTCCTCCTGTACGAAGCGGCGGGGATCGTCACCAACCTGACTGCGGGGTGGCTCGCCGCGCGGTTCGGGCTGGCGGCGACGCTCTATGCGGGGCTTCTGTTGCAGGTGGCGGCGCTGATCGCGCTGTCGCAGCTTGATCCCGGCTGGACGGTCGCGCTGTCGGTCGCCTTTGTGATGGCGGTGCAGGGGCTGTCGGGCGTCGCCAAGGACCTGGCCAAGATGTCGTCGAAATCGGCGGTGAAACTGCTTGCACCGGAGGGCGGCCTCTTCGCCTGGGTCGCCGCGCTCACCGGATCGAAGAACGCCATCAAGGGCCTTGGCTTCTTCCTTGGTGCAGCGCTGCTGGCGCTCGCCGGGTTTCAGGCGGCGGTCTGGGGCATGGCGGCGATCCTTTTCGCAATTCTGGTGGCCGTCGCACTGTTCCTGCCCCCCGGCCTGCCGGGGCGGATCAAGGCGGATGAGGCCTGGGGCGGCTGGCGGTCATCGGACCCGCGCGTCAACCGGCTCAGCCTTGCGCGGCTGTTCCTGTTCGGCGCGCGCGACGTCTGGTTCGTGGTGGGCGTGCCGGTCTATTTCCAGTCGGTCCTGTCGGACGGCACGGATGAGGGGCGGCGCTGGGCCTTCTTCGTGATCGGCGGGTTTCTGGCGCTCTGGATCATCGCCTATGGCGCGGTGCAGGCCGCCGCCCCACGGATCCTCGGGGCCAGGGGGCAGGCCGGGTCCGTGGCCACGTCCAAGGCCGTTCGCTGGGCCGGGCTTCTGGTCCCGATCCCGTTCGCACTGGCCGCCGCCGCTTTCTGGGCCCCCGGTCCGTCGCCTGCGCTGACGGTGACGCTGCTCGCAGGACTTCTGGTCTTCGGCTTTGTCTTTGCGGTCAATTCCTCGGTGCATTCCTATCTGATCCTTGCCTATGGCGAGGCCGGACGGATCACCCGCGATGTCGGATTCTACTACATGGCCAACGCCGCCGGACGGCTAACGGGGACGCTTCTGTCCGGGGTCAGCTATCAGGCGGGCGGGCTCGCGCTGTGCCTTGCCACGGCGGGGGTCATGGCTGTCCTGTCATGGCTGTGCGCGCGGCGGCTCAGGCCCGTTGCAGGGTGAAACGGACGACCAGGGTCGCCTGCGAAGCGCTGCCACGCGGTTCACCTGCGACGACGGCTCTGCGGCACGGGCCGCGACGTCGCAAAGAATTCGGCCCACCTTGTTTCCGCCAGGTGCTACCCTTCCTTCTGCGACTCAACCCCGTCCGGAGGGGCAGGGGGCCGCACACAGGGAGGACCCATCCATGACCACCCACTACGCGGGCGGCTGCGCCCATGTCCAGGTCACCGCCTCGGCCGAGCCGATCGACAACCATGAATGTCACTGCAACGTCTGCAAGGGCGTGACCGGCCAGCAGCACACGCATGTCGCCTTCTTCAACCACAAGGACATCCAGGTCGACCACCCCGAGAAGATCAACCGCGTGCCCTTCAACAAGGACAACCCGGACGGCCCCTTGGAAATCTGCGTCTGCAAGGAATGCGGTGCGGCTTTGATGCTGGACGACAAGCAGGGCCGCATCCGCGTGGCGGTGCCGAACGTCATGGGCTACGACGACGCCAAGTTCCCCAAGGCGACCTACCACGCCTTCTGGGACGAGTCGAAGGGCTATCCCGCCCCTCATGACGGCCGCCCGGTCTATTCCGGCCTCCAGCCCAGCTTCGTCTGGCCGCAACCCTCGTAGGTCGGGGCGTGCCCCGACTCTCCAGCGGTTAACGCCACCCTAACGCGTCCATCTAACCCATTGGAATCGCTCATCCCGAAAGGCTGCCCACGCGTGGGCAGCCTTTCCCTTGCCAAGAGCCTCGCCGTCCTGTAAGGCCCCCCGGTGGCCATTCCCGGCCACGAGAATCAAGAAAAGCCGTGGTCGTCCCGTTCTCGCTTCGGGGGCGTTTCCGGCAAGGAGAAGCGACATGAAACTGAATGAACTCGCCGACAACGAAGGCGCGGCGAAGAAGAAGAAACGCGTGGCACGCGGGCCCGGCTCGGGCAAGGGCAAGACCGCCGGGCGCGGGATCAAGGGCCAGAAGTCCCGTTCGGGCGTCGCCTTGGGCGGCTACGAAGGCGGCCAGATGCCGCTTTACCGCCGCCTGCCGAAGCGCGGCTTCACCAAGCCGAACAAGCGGCACTTCGCGGTGGTCAACCTCGGCCTGATCGAGAAGTTCATCGCCGCGGGCAAGCTGAACGCCAAGGAAGAG
>JBIJDO010000019.1:0-16794 GCA_044344105.1 Tabrizicola sp. | reverse complement strand
GGGGGTCACGCTGGAGGAGCCGTTCCTGCAGCTTGCCTTCCTGTGCCTGCCGGTGATCCCGCATCTGAAGATCACCGACATGGGAATGGTCGATGTCGACCGGTTCGAGGTGATGCCCTGAGGGCTGCCCACGCGTGGGCAGGTTTTCGGAGCCCATGATTTCAAGGGCTTGTCTGTGGGCGTTCACCGGCGCTTAACCCTGTTCGGCCCGGCTCGTCGATGACTTCGTCACTCCTCGCAGGTCCGCCGACGAGGAGACGCAGTCGAACGAGGAGGCCCGGCCCTGCCTCACAGGTCCCAGTCGAGCGCGGGGTTCTTCGGTGCCACGGGAGGCGGACCAGGCAGGCCCAGCCAGCCGCCCCGGATCGGCAGCTTGCGTTCGGCCCCCCAGTCGCCGGTCACGGTCAGGACGTCGCCGTCCAGCATCACCCCGGCCACGGCCTGCCCGGTTGGCCAGCGCACTGCGCCGACGATGTGGCGGATATCGATGGTGCCCATCGGGTCGAGGGTGACGAGCGCGGGCTGGCCTGCGGCGGTGAGGGGATCGGGGGTTTCCCGCGAGGAAAGGCCGAGGACGGGCAGGACGGCCCCTTCCTCGACCCCGAGGCAGCCCCGGTGCCGACCGTTCCAGGGCGCATAGTCGCGCCCGCCGTTCGAGTGCCAGAGCATCGTCAGGGGAAGGGCGCGGGGGTTGCGGAGCGAGAGGTAGAGGTCGCCCTCCTTTGGCCGGACAACGGCGGTCCAGCCCAGGGGCGAGGCCGGGTCTTCGACCCCGGCGGCGAAATCCTCATGCGCGTCGCCCCAGGGGTAGCGGTGAAGGTTGACCGTGGCGCCGTCGGCGGCTGGAAATTCGGCGGCATCTTCGGCCCGCTTGGGGTAGGCGAGGCGGGAGCGGCCCCGTGTCGTCTCCAAGGGTTCGGGCAGGCTTTCCCACCAGCGTTTGCGCGAGAAGGACAGTTTCGCGCCGTTCGGGACCGAGACCATGGCGTGGTTCGCGACGGGCAGCGCGCCTGTGCCGCCGATGAAGAGGTGGCGCTGGTAGACGAAGGGGTGGTCATCGCTGACCGACAGTTCCTTGATGACTGTCGCTCCCAGCACGTCGCCGTCGAGCACGGCGCGCAGGGTGCCTTGCGCCGAGGGGGTCACCCGCCAGGAGCCGTTTGCGGGAAGTCCGTGCAGGCCCTGCGGGCTCGTCCCGAACGGGGCGGCGAAGAAATCGCCCCTGAGCCAGCGCTGGTGCGGCGGGGCGTCGGCGGGAACTTCGTCGGGTTGCCACGGCGCGCGGTGCAAGGGTGCGATCCCGGCCCCTTCGTCGGTCACGGTCAGGCCGTCCAGAACCCCGCCAAGGGGATCGAAGGCGAAGCGGATGCCTCGGGCAGAGATCGGGGTCTGGGTCACGGGATGGCCTCCCTGGTTCGGAACCGCGTCAGGATAGCCGGGTCGGGGGCGGCCGCAAGGCAAAGGAACTGGCATGTCAGTTTGGCGGACGCTAGGGTGGGCCGCAACGCGGCATGGAGGGCGGAATGGGACGGCTGGACGGCAAGGTGATCCTGGTGACGGCAGCAGGGCAGGGGATCGGGCGCGCGAGTGCGCTGGCCATGGCGCGCGAGGGCGCGAAGGTGATCGCGACGGACGTGAACGAGGCCGCCCTTGCCGATCTGGCGGCAGAGGGGTGCGAGACGCGGGTCCTGAACGTGCGCGACGGGGCGGCCATCACCGCGACCTTTGCGGCAGTCGGGACACCGGATGTCCTGTTCAACTGCGCGGGGTTCGTGGCGAACGGCACGATCCTGGACTGCGACGAGGAGGCCTGGGATTTCAGCGTCGATCTAAACCTCAAGGCGATGTACCGGATGTGCAAGGCGGTGCTGCCGGGGATGGTGGAACGCGGGCATGGCAACATCATCAACATGGCATCCGCCGTCGGGTCGATCATCGCGGCCCCGAACCGGTTCGTCTATGGCGTGACCAAGGCCGGGGTGATCGGGATGACCAAGGCGATTGCGGCCGATTTCGTGACCAAGGGCATCCGCGGCAACGCGGTCTGTCCGGGGACGGTGGAAAGCCCGTCCTTGAACGACCGGATGCGGGCGACCGGAGACTACGAGGCGGCGCGGAAGGCCTTCATCGCGCGCCAGCCGATGGGGCGGATCGCAAGCGCCGAGGAGATCGCGGCGCTGGTGGTCTACCTCGCGTCCGACGAATCCGGCTTCACCACCGGGGTGCCGCATGTGATCGACGGGGGCTGGTCGAACGTTTGAGGGTTGCTCCTCGTGCGCCTTCGGCTTCTCGTCGCGGGACGCCCTGTTCCGAGGAGTGCACGGAGTGCTTCGACGAGGCTTAGGTGGGCAGAAGTTCGAGGGCCACACCCTGTCCGACGCCGACGCAGAGGGTGACAAGGGCCGATCTGGCCCCGGTTTCGGCCAGGCGGCGGGCGGCAGTGCCTGCCAGCCGCGCGCCTGACATGCCGAGGGGATGGCCCATGGCGATGGCACCTCCCCAGGCGTTCACGCGGGGGTCGTCGTCGGGCAGGCCCCAGGCGCGGGTGCAGGCGAGGACCTGGGCGGCGAAGGCCTCATTGAGCTCGATCACGTCATGGTCGGCGGCGCTACGACCGGTGCGGGATTGCAGGCGGAGGGCGGCTTCGACCGGGCCCAGCCCCATGATGCGGGGCTCGACTCCGGCGCTGGCGGCAGAACCGATCCGGGCAAGGGGGGTGAGGTGGTGTTTGCGGACGGCGGCGGCGGAGGCGAGGATCACCCCGGCAGCGCCGTCATTGACGCCGGACGCATTGCCCGCGGTCACCGTGCCGGGGGTGCGGAACGGGGTGGGGAGGGAGGCCAGTTTCTCAAGGCTCGTCGGGCGGGGGTGTTCGTCGGTGCTGACCAAGGTGTCGCCCTTTCGGCCTGGAATCGTGACGGGAAGGATGTCGGCGGCATGCCAGTCCGGGTCGTAGCGGGACTGGGACAGGAGGGCATAACGGTCCTGATCCGCGCGGGCGATGTGGTGGTCGGCGGCGAGGTTCTCGGCGGTCTCGGGCATCGCGTCGGTGCCCCAGAGCTGCGCCATCCTTGGATGAACGAAGCGCCAGCCGATGGTGGTGTCGAAGATCTCCGGCGCGCGGGCGAAGGGGGTTTCGGCCTTGGGCATCACGAAAGGCGCGCGCGACATGCTTTCGACGCCCCCGGCGAGGATCACGTCGGCGGCCCCGTCGCGGATGGTGCGTGCCCCGGTGATGACGGCGTCAAGGCCCGAGGCGCAGAGCCGGTTGACGGTCAGGGCGGGCACCTTGGGGCCGAGGCGGGACAGGAGGGTGGCCATGCGAGCGACGTTGCGGTTGTCCTCGCCCGCCTGGTTGGCGCAGCCGAAGATGACCTCGTCGATGGGGAGGTCGTGGAGGTCCATGAGGCCGTCGATGACACGGGCGGCAAGGTCGTCGGGGCGGACGGCGGCGAGCGCCCCGGCATAGCGGCCGATCGGGGTGCGGCGGTGGGCGCAGAGGAAGACGTTTGTCATGGGGCAAGTCCCGGTGCGGGGTCGTAGCGGGGTTTCAGGGCGGCGGGTGCAAGGCTGCGAAGGCGGGAAAGTTCGGTCAGGATGGCTTTGTGTCCGTGGCGGGCAAGGGCTTCGAAGGGGCCGCGCGGGAAGTTGAGGCCAAGGCGGAGGGCGGTGTCGATGCCCTCGGGCGTGGTGCCACCTTCGGCGAGGAGGAAGTGGGCTTCGTTGATCAGCGTCGCCTCGATCCGGAGCGCGAGGGCGGCGGCGTCGGTTGGGGGTGCGGTGGCGGGGTCGGGATGGGTGAAGCCGCGTCCGGTCTTGCGGCCAAGGTTGCCGCTGGCGACCTGCGCCCTCAGTGCGTCGAACGGGTGATAGCGGGGGTGGTGGCCCATGGCCTGATGCAGTCCCTCGGTGGCCGCAAGGTTGATGTCGGCGCCAATGAGGTCGATCAGCGCGAAGGGGCCGAGTCGGTAGCCCACTGCGGTCATGGCGGCGTCAATGTCTGCGGCACTGCGGCCTTCGGTCAGAAGCGCCAGCGCCTCGCCGTAGTAGGGCCGGGCGCAGCGGTTGACGATGAAGCCGGGGCGGTCGGGGCAGAGGATGACGGTTTTCCCGGCAGCCTCGGTCCAGGTCTTGGCGCGGGTCAAGGCGGCGGGGTCGGTGTCTTGGTGTGGGGCAAGCTCCACCAGTTTCATCGCGGCGGGCGGGTTGAAGAAATGGAGCGCGAGGAGGCGGTCGGGGTGGGTCAGGCCTTTCGCGACGGAGCGGACAGGGAGGGAGGAGGTGTTGGTGGCGAGGATCGCTTCGGGGGGGACGATGGCTTCCAGGGTGGCGAAAAGGGTGCGCTTGGCGCTGAGGTTTTCGATGATGGCCTCGATGACCAGTTGCGCGTTGGCGAGAGAGACAAGTTCGCTGGCAATGGTCAGGCGGGACAGGGTGGCGTCGCGGTCGGCCTCGGTCAGTTTTCCTGCGTTCACGCGGGTCTGAAGGCTGTCCGTCACGCGCGCCATGGCGCTGATGACCGGAAAGCCCGCCTGCGCATAGACCTGCGCGATGCCGAGGCCCATGGTGCCAAGCCCGACGACGCCGATGACGGGCCGGTCGGTCATTGCCCGGTGAACCGGGGTTTGCGTTTCTCGCGGAAGGCGCGGATGCCTTCGGTCTTGTCGGTCGTGTCGAGAAGCGCCTCGAACGCGGCCCGTTCCGGGGTCAGCGCCAGTGACGCTTCGGCACCGGCGACAAGGGCGGCCTTCGCGGCCATCAAGGCGAGGGGTGCGCGGTCGGCGAGCGTCTCGACCAGCGGCCGGGCGATGTCCTCGGCCGGGCCGTCCGACAGCCAGCCTGCGATGCCCCAGTCAAGGGCGGTGGCGGCGGGAAGGATGTCCCCCGTCAGGACCATTCGGGTTGCCCGCGCCCGGCCGACCAGGGACAAGAGGCGCTGGCCGCCACCTGCTCCGGGAATGAGGCCAAGGTTGGTCTCTGGCAGGCCGACTTTTGCCGTCGCGCCCAGCACCAGACAATCGGCCATCAGCGCGAGTTCAAATCCGCCGCCGAGCGCGAAGCCATCGACAGCGGCGACCAGCGGCTTCGGGAAGGCGCGGATGGCGGCCCAATGGCCTTTGCGCGGGTCGTCGGCACCATCGGCAGAGGCCTTCCCTTCGATCTCGCCGATGTCCGCGCCGGCAGCGAAGTGGCCGTTCGAGCCGGTCAGAAGGACCGCGCGACAGGCCGGGTCCTGCGCGAGATCGGTCAGCACCCCGGCCAGCCGGGCCAGAAGCGCGGTGTTCAGCGCGTTCCGGGCCTCGGGCCGGTTCAGGACCAGCCGGGTCCAGGCCCCCTGCGGTTCGACGAGCAGCATGTCCATGGCGGCATCCTGCACTGGCAGGCCGGAATTTCAAGCTGGAAATTTCAAGCTTGAAATTATTTCCCGCGAATGGCAGTTTCAGGACAGCAGGCTTCGGGGAGGGTCAGGTGAAGGTTCTTTGCCTTGGGGGCGGTCCGGCCGGGTTGTACTTCGCAATCTCGATGAAACTGCGCGACCCCTCGCATCAGGTGACGGTGCTGGAGCGGAACCGCGCGAACGACACCTTCGGCTGGGGGGTCGTCCTGTCGGATGACAGTCTTGGCAAGCTGGAAGAGAATGACCCGGTCAGCGCAAGCGCGATCCGCGAGCGCTTTGCCTACTGGGATGACATCGCGGTGGTGCATGCCGGGGTGCGGACGGTGTCCGGCGGGCACGGCTTTGCCGGGATCGGCCGCAAGACGCTGTTGATCCTGTTGCAGGCGCGGGCCCGCGAACTGGGGGTGGACCTGCGCTTCGAGACCGAGTTCCGCACCGCCGAGGAATACCGCGCAGAGTATGATCTGGTGGTGGCGACCGACGGCATCAATTCGATCGTGCGTCGCGAGTATCCGCAGGTCTTCCAGCCCGACATCGACACGCGGCGCTGCAAGTTCGTCTGGCTGGGGACGCACGCCAAGTTCGACGATGCCTTCACCTTCATCTTCGAGAAGACGGCGCATGGCTGGGTCTGGGCGCATGTCTACCAGTTCGATGCCGAGACCGCGACCTTCATCGTCGAATGCCTGCCCGAGACCTGGGATGCCTGGGGCTTTGAAGGCATGACCAAGGAAGAAACCGTCGAGACCTGCCGGGCGATCTTTGCGGCGCATCTGGGCGGGCATGACCTGATGTCGAATGCCGCCCATCTGCGCGGGTCGGCGGTCTGGATGCAGTTTCCGCGCGTGATCTGCCAGCGCTGGTATCATGAGAATGTGGTCCTCATGGGCGACGCGGCGGCGACCGGGCATTTTTCCATCGGGTCGGGGACCAAGCTCGCCCTGGAATCGGCCATCGCGCTTGCGGATTACCTGCATTCCGAGCCGTCGATGGCGGCGGCGTTCCAGCGCTATCAGGACGAGCGCCGGGTCGAGGTGCTGCGTCTGCAGTCGGCGGCGCGCAACTCGCTGGAATGGTTCGAGGATGTGGAACGCTACCTCGACATGGAGCCGATGCAGTTCGCCTATTCGCTGCTGACCCGCAGCCAGCGGATTTCCCATGAGAACCTGCGGCTGCGCGATCCGGACTGGCTGCGTCAGGCCGAGGACTGGTTTCAGGCGCGGGCCGGGGGCGAAGCGGGCCGTCAGCCGATGTTCGCGCCGTTCCGCTTGCGGGAGATGCGGCTGGAGAACCGGGTCGTCGTCTCGCCGATGGCGCAGTACAAGGCGGTGGAGGGCTGCCCGACGGACTGGCATTTCGTGCATTATGCCGAACGGGCCAAGGGCGGCGCGGGGCTGGTCTATGTGGAGATGACCTGCGTCTCGCCCGAAGGGCGGATCACGCCGGGCTGTCCGGGGCTTTACGCGCCGGAGCATGAAGTCGCCTGGACGCGGCTGGTCGATTTCGTCCATGCCGAGACGCGGGCGAAGCTTTGCTGCCAGATTGGCCACTCCGGGCGGAAGGGCAGCACGCAGCTGGGCTGGGAAGAGGGCGATGCGCCCTTGCGCGCGGGCAACTGGCCGCTGATGAGTGCAAGCGCGATCCCGTGGAGCGACCGGAACGCGGTGCCGAAGGCGATGACCCGCGCCGACATGGACATGGTGCGCGATCAGTTCGTGGCTTCGACGCAGATGGCGGCGCGGGCCGGATTTGACATGATCGAACTTCACGCGGCGCATGGATACCTGATCTCAAGCTTCATCAGCCCGATATCGAACATCCGCTCCGATGACTATGGCGGCAGTCTGGAGAACCGGATGCGCTGGCCCCTGGAGGTCCTTCGCGCGATGCGGGCGGTCTGGCCGGAGGACAAGCCGATGTCGGTGCGCATCTCGGCGAATGACTGGGTCGGCGCGGAAGGGGTCACTCCGGATGAGGCGGTCGAGATCGCCAGGGCCTTTGCCGCTGCGGGGGCGGATGTCATCGATGTCAGCGCCGGACAGACCAGCCCGGCGGCGAAGCCGGTCTATGGCCGGATGTTCCAGACCCCGTTCAGCGACCGGATCCGGAACGAGGCGGGGCTGGCGACGATCGCGGTCGGCAATATCACCGAGGCGGACCAGGTGAACGGCATCCTGCTGGCGGGGCGGGCCGATCTGGTGGCGCTGGCACGGCCGCATCTGGCGGACCCCTACTGGACGCTGCATCAGGCGGTGAAGGCGGGGGACGCGGGGGTCGCGTGGCCGGACCCCTATCTTGCGGGCCGCGATCAGGCCCTGCGGCTGCAGGCACGGGCGCAGGAGGTCTTGCGGGCATGAGTCTTGCAGGCAAGCGCATCCTGATCACCGGCGGCGGCTCGGGCACCGGGGCCGACCTTGCGCGCGGCTTCGTGCGGGCCGGGGCCGAAGTGGTGATTTCCGGGCGTCGGGCGGATGCCCTGCAGGCGGTGGCCGGGCCGCTGGGGGCGCGGTGGGTGCAGGCCGACGTGACGGACGAAGCGTCGGTCCTGGGGATGTTCGACACGGCGGGTCCTTGCGACGTGGTGATCGCCAATGCCGGGGCGGCGGACAGCGGGGTGCTGGCGAAGACGACGCTGGACCAGTGGAACGCGATGCTGGCGGTCAATCTGACCGGGGTGTTCCTGACCTTCCGGGCGGCGCTGGCGCAGTTCCGGGGCGAGGGGCGGCTGATCGCGGTGGCCTCGACCGCCGGGTTGAAGGGCTATGCCAAGGTCGCGCCCTATGCGGCGGCAAAGCATGGGGTGGTCGGTCTGGTGCGGTCGCTGGCGCTGGAGGTGGCGCGGGCCGGGATCACGGTCAACGCGATCTGTCCGGGGTTCCTCGACACGCCGATGACGGACCAGTCGGTTGCGGTGATTGCGGGCAAGACCGGGAAAACCCTGGCCGAGGCGCGGGCAGCGCTGGAGGCGCTCAGTCCGCAGGGGCGGCTTTACCAGCCGTCGGAGGTGACGGCGGCGGCGCTGTATCTGGCGTCAGACGCGGCGCGGGGGGTGAACGGGGCCTGCCTGACGATTGCGGGGGGCGAAGTGTGAGCGAGGGGTCGAAACGGCGGCTGAAGATGTGGGTGCGGCTGCTGGGGGTGACGCGCGCCGCTGAGAACCACCTGCGCGAGGTGCTTCGGTTGCGGCATGACACGACGCTGCCGCGCTTTGACGTGATGGCGGCGCTGTACCGGCGGCGCGATGGCGTGACGATGAGCGAATTGTCCCGCATGCTTCTGGTGTCGAACGGCAATGCGACGGCGGTTGTGGACCGGCTGGAGGCCGACGGCCATGTGCGGCGGACCCAAAGCGAGGTCGACCGTCGCACGGTGCATGTGGCGCTGACGGCGGAGGGGCTGGCGGTCTTCGAGGCGATGGCCGAAGGCCACGAGGCCGAAGTCGCGCGGCTTTTCGGGCGGTTGACGGAGGACGAGGTGGACCAGTTGACCGGACTGCTGAAAAGGATGGGGCAATGACCAAGCTTGCCGGGCTCAGGCCGCAGCATTTCCTGTGGGTGGTCGCGGACCGGGTCGCGGTGATCCGGCTGAACCGGCCCGACCGCAAGAACCCCCTGACCTTCGAGAGCTATGCCGAGTTGCGCGACACGTTCCGCGCGCTGGTCTATGCGACCGATGTGGACGTGGTGGTCTTTGCCGCGAACGGGGGCAACTTCTCGTCGGGCGGCGACGTGCATGACATCATCGGCCCCCTGATCGGCTTGCCGATGAGGGATCTGCTGGCCTTTACCCGGATGACCGGGGACCTGGTGAAGGCGATGATTTCCTGTGGGAAACCGATCATCGCTGCGGTGGACGGGGTGGCGGTCGGGGCGGGGGCGATCCTTGCCATGGCCTCGGACCTGCGGCTGGCGACACCAGAGGCGAAATGCGCGTTTCTCTTCACCCGCGTCGGGCTGGCGGGCTGCGACATGGGGGCCTGCGCCATGCTGCCCCGGATCATCGGTCAGGGGCGGGCGGCGGAACTTCTCTATACCGGGCGGGTGATGACGGCCGAGGAGGGTGCCGCCTGGGGCTTCTGGAACGCGCTTCACGCGCCCGAGGCGCTGGAGGCCGAAGCGATGGCGCTGGCGCGGCGGTTGGCGGCGGGGCCCACCTTCGCGCATGGGATCACCAAGACGCAGCTCAGCCAGGAATGGAACATGGGGCTGGAACAGGCGATCGAGGCCGAAGCGCAGGCCCAGGCGATCTGCATGCAGACCAGGGACTTCGAGCGGGCGTATCGGGCGTTCGTGGCCAAGGAAAAGCCGGTGTTTCAGGGGGACTGAGGGTGGGGGCGAAAAATTTTCGGCGAAAATTTTTCTTGCCGGGGGCCGGCCCCCCGCGTCCACGGTTTCTTGAACCGGTGGCGCAACCGTGAACGCACCCGGGATATTTGGACCAGCATGAAATGAGCGATCAGAGTTTCCTGGACTGGCCGTTCTTCGAGCCTCGGCACCATGTGTTGGCGGCGGCACTCGAGGACTGGTGCGTGGTCAACCTGCCGGTGGCGCATGGTGATGTCGATGCGGCCTGCAAGGGGCTGGTCGCGATGCTGGGAACGGGCGGCTGGCTGCAGCATTCGGGTGCTGGGGAGGGCGAGCGGCTGGACGTGCGCTCGCTTTGCCTGATCCGCGAGACGCTGGCGCGGCACGATGGCCTCGCGGATTTCGCCTTTGCGATGCAGGGACTGGGGATGGGGGCGGTGTCGCTGTTCGGGACGGCGGCCCAGCGGGAGTGGCTGACGAAGACGCGGGCGGGACGGGCGATTGCGGGCTTTGCGTTGACCGAACCGGGATCGGGGTCGGATGTGGCCGCGACGGCGACCCTGGCCGAGCGGGTGCAGGGCGGCTGGCGGCTGTCGGGGGAGAAGACCTATATCTCGAACGGCGGGATTGCCGATGTCTACGTGATCTTCGCCCGGACCGGCGAGGCCCCGGGCGCGCGTGGGCTGTCGGCGTTCCTGCTGCGCGCCGATGCGCCGGGGCTGGAGGTCGTCAGCCGGATCGAGGTCATGGCCCCGCATCCCCTGGCGCATCTGCGGCTGGCGGGCGTGGACCTGCCCGAGACGGCCCTGATCGGTGCGCCGGGGGATGGCTTCAAGATCGCCATGTCGGTGCTGGACGTGTTCCGGTCCACTGTCGGCGCGGCGGCGCTGGGCTTTGCCCGCCGGGCGCTGGACGAGGCCTTGGCGCGAACCCAAGGGCGGCGCATTCAGGGGCAGCCGCTGTCCGAACTGCAGCTCGTACAGGGGCATCTGGCGGATATGGCGCTGGAGATCGATGCGGCGGCGCTTCTGGTTTACCGGGCGGCCTGGGTCAAGGATCAGGGCGCGGCGCGGGTCAGCCGCGAGGCGGCGATGGCCAAGCTTTACGCGACCGAAGCGGCGCAAAGGGTCATCGACATGGCCGTGCAGCTGCATGGCGGCGACGGGGTGCGGGCTGGCTTTGCGGTCGAGAGCCTGTACCGCGAAATCCGGGCATTGCGGATCTATGAAGGGGCCAGCGACGTCCAGCGGATCATCATCGCGCGGAGTCTTCTGGGGTGACCTACGAACGTCTGATCCAGATCGAGTTCAACCATTGCGATCCGGCGGGGATCGTCTTCTATCCGCGCTATTTCGAGATGGTGAATTCGGTCATCGAGAACTTCTTTGCCGAGGTGGTCGGGCGGTCCTTCGCCGCGATGCACAACGGGGCGTCGAACGGCGTGCCGACGGTGGCGATGGAGGCGGCCTTTGCGCGGCCCTCGCGGCTAGGCGACAAGGTGGTCTTTGCGCTCATGGTCGAACGGATCGGCGGGTCCTCGGTTCGGCTGCGGATCGAGGGTACAGGGCCGGACGGCCCGAGGCTTTGGGTCCGGATGACCCTGGCCTGGACCCAAGGCATGAAGGCTGCGCCCTGGCCCGCCGACATGCGGGCGGCGCTGGAAGCCTACAAGGAGACGCAAGGTGCATGAGATCCTTCACCCGAAGACCTGGAAGGCAGCCCGCGGCTATGCCAATGGCGTGGCTGCCGAAGGGCGCATGGTCTTTACCGGCGGGCTGATCGGCTGGAACGCCGACCAGGTGTTCGAGACGGATGATTTCGTAGGCCAAGTCGAACAGGCGCTGAAGTCCATCGTCGAGGTCCTGGCCTGTGCCGGGGCCGGGCCCGAGCATCTGGTGCGGCTGACCTGGTATGTGACCGACAAGCGGGAATATCTGGGCGGCCTCAAGGATATTGGGCGGGTCTACCGGGCGGTGATCGGGCGGCATTACCCGGCCATGGCGCTGGTGCAGGTCGTGGCGCTGGTCGAGGACCGCGCGAAAGTGGAAATCGAGGCAACCGCTGTCATTCCGCGGGAGGGGGCATGATGCTTGGACCGACCGGGCATAGCGACACGTTCACTCGCGACCGCCTACCCGCACCCGGGGATTGGCCGGAGATCAGGCTGGCCGGTTTCGACTATCCCGACTGGCTGAATGCGGGGGTCGAACTGACCGATGCGATGGTGGCCAAGGGGTTCGGCGACAATACGGCGCTGATCGGCAACGGGCGGAGCCGCACCTACAAGGAGCTGACCGACTGGTCAAACCGCATCGCGCATGCCCTGGTCGAGGAGTACGGGGTCAGGCCCGGCAACCGGGTGCTGATCCGCAGCGCGAACAACCCGGCGATGGTGGCCTGCTGGCTGGCCGCGACCAAGGCGGGGGCGGTGGTGGTCAACACCATGCCGATGCTGCGCGCCGGAGAGTTGTCCCAGATCGTCGACAAGGCCGAGATTACCCATGCCCTGTGCGACACGCGGCTGATGGAGGACCTCGTTGCCTGCGCCAAGGCGTCGGGGCACCTGCGGACGGTGGTGGGCTTTGACGGCACGGCGAACCACGATGCCGAGCTTGACCGCGTGGCCCTGTCCAAGTCGGTGAAGTTCCAGGCGGTGCCCACCGGGCGCGACGATGTGGCGCTGCTGGGCTTCACCAGCGGCACCACGGGCGAACCGAAGGCGACGATGCACTTTCACCGCGATCTTCTGATCATCGCGGACGGCTACGCGAAGGAGGTGCTGGGGGTCACGCCCGAGGATGTGTTCGTTGGCTCGCCGCCGCTGGCCTTCACTTTCGGCCTGGGGGGCCTCGCGGTCTTTCCGCTGCGCTTCGGGGCGGCGGCGGCATTGCTGGAACAGGCCAGTCCGCCGAACATGATCGAGATCATCGAGAAACACCGCGCGACGGTCTGTTTCACCGCGCCCACCGCCTACCGGGTGATGCTGAAGGCGATGGCCGAGGGGGCGGATCTGTCGTCGTTGCGCGCGGCGGTTTCGGCCGGTGAGACATTGCCGGCACCGGTCTATGAGGAATGGATCGCGAAGACCGGCAAGCCGATGCTGGACGGAATCGGGGCGACGGAGATGCTGCATATCTTCCTGACCAACCGGTTCGACGACCATCGCCCCGGCTGCACCGGGCGGCCGGTGACGGGCTACGAGGCGCGGATCGTCGGCGAAGACATGGGCGAGCTGCCGCGTGGCGAGGTCGGGCGGCTTGCGGTCAGGGGGCCGACGGGGTGCCGGTATCTGTCGGATGCGCGGCAGGGGAAGTATGTGAAGGACGGCTGGAACCTGACGGGCGACAGTTTCTGGCAGGACGCCGAGGGCCGCTTCCACTTTGCCGCGCGGTCGGACGACATGATCATCTCGGCTGGCTACAACATCGCCGGGCCGGAAGTGGAGGCGGCGCTTCTGTCGCATCCGGCGGTGCTGGAATGCGCGGTGGTTGGGCAGCCGGACGCGGAGCGGGGGCAGATCGTCGCGGCGCATGTGGTGCTGGCGGCGGGGCAGGCACCGGATGACGCGACGGCAAAGGCGCTGCAGGACCATGTGAAGGCGGCGATTGCGCCCTACAAGTATCCGCGCCGGATCACCTTCGTCGCGGCGTTGCCGAAGACGCAGACCGGCAAGATCCAGCGGTTCCGCCTGCGCGAGTGATCCCCGGCGCGGGTCTGCGCCGGGGAAAGCTGGTCAGGCCTGGTTCTGGCCCATCCGGCCATAGGCCGCCGGGTCGGAGGCTTTCAGGCGCGAGGCCATGAGGTAGCCGACGATCCCGGCGAGGGGGATCAGGCTGGGCAGGATCCAGCCGAGGCTGCCGCCGGTGGTGCCGGTCAGGTCGCCGAAGTTCATGAAGATGTAGACGAAGAGCCCGGCCATGATCACGCCCGACACGGCGGGCAGGATCAGCGCGGCCAGGGGCGAGGCTGTGGCCTGACCCGACCGGAAGAAGGCGATGATCGCAGCCGAGGTGATCGCCATCATCGCAAGAACCCCGAGCGTGCCGAGCTGGCTGACCCAGGTGAAGAGGTTCAGGACCGGGTCGAGTCCCGCCCAGGCGAAGTAGCCGACCACGATCAGCGCCGTCACGGTCTGCACCACCGATCCGACATGCGGGCTTTGGTGCTGGTCGTGGGTCTTGCCGAACGCGGCGGGCAGAAGGCCCTCGCGTCCCGCCACATAGGAATAGCGGGCGATGTAGTTGTGGAAGGCGCTGACCGCCGCGAAGAGGCTGGAGACCAGCAGGATGCCCGCGATGGTCGGGATCGGTCCGCCGACATAGCGGCCCGCGAGTTCGAAGAAGAACGCGGTCGGGTCGGGCAGGGCGGCGATGCCGGATTGAAGCTCGGCAACTCCGGCTCCGGCGATCAGCAGCCAGGTCACGAAGACGAAGAAGACGCCGATCATCAGCACCGACAGATAGGTCGCGCGCGGGATGGTGCGTTCGGGGTCGCGGGCTTCCTCGGAATAGATCGTGGTCGCCTCGAAGCCGATGAAGGACCCGAGCACAAGGAGGACGGCAAGCGTCGGCGAGCCCGAGGTGATGGTCGGCCAGTCGAAGAACGGGATCGAGAGGCCCGCCGCCCCGCCCTGGATGAGGATCGCGAAGGCGACGATCAGAACGATGAGGTATTCCAGCGCCACAAGGACGATCAGCACCCTGGCCGACAGATCGACCTGCCGGTAGCCAAGAACGGCGACCAGCGCGATGGCGATCAGGCTCCATCCCCACCATGGCAGGGCGATGCCGAACTCGCCGAAGACGCCCGATGCGACCGCGCCCAGAAGGCCCAGAAGGCCGACCTGCATCGCGTTGTAGGCAACGATGGCGATCATCGAGACGGCCCCGCCCGCCCCGCCGCCCAGGCCGCGCGCGGCATAGGCGTAGAAGGCGCCCGCGTTGGAGACATGCCGCGACATCGCGACATAGCCCACGGAAAAGGCCAGCATCACCAGGGTGATGAAGACGAAGGTCGCAGGGATTCCCGCGCCGTTTCCGGCCAGGAAGGCGATGGGCATCGCGCCCGCCACCCCGGTCAGGGGGGCCGCCGCCGAGACCACCATGAAGGTGACCGCGATCAGCCCCAGCGAATTCTTTCGCAGCCGGTTTTCGTTGAGTTCAGACATGTTCCCTCCTTGTTGCGCCGTGCCCGGTCTTGCTGCCGGGTCTTGTCTCGCGTGCGCCCCTCGCGCCGCGAATTACTTAACATATTAACTATCTCGGGTCAGATGTATAGCCTTTCTGTAGGCCCGCTGCCCGTAGAGGAGCGCCGACGGGTTGTCCGAAAGCCGCACGGACGCGACCCTTCCGATCAGGATGTGATGCGTCTCCCACAACAGGGCGGTGGCCAGACGGCATTCGAACACCGCGGTCGCCCCGGCCAGGACGGGCTGGCCGATGTCCCCCGGTGCCCAGTCGGCACGGTCGAAGCGTTCGCTGCGGTCGGCCCCGCTGCGCCCGGCAAAGAGGTTGGACAAAGCTTCCTGATCCTCGGCCAGAAGGTTCGCACAGAAAGCGCGGTTCTTCAGGATCGCGGTCGCGGCGGGCGATTGCTGGTGGATGCACAGAAGGAGCGACGGATTCTCGCCGTCCGCCGAGACGGAAGTCAGGGAGGACACCGTCACCCCCATGCGCCCGCCTTCGCCATCGGTGGTGGCGACGGCCACGAAGGTGGCGGCACGGCTCATCCCTTCGACGAAAGCCGCGCGCAGGTCCATGGTCTTGTCCATCCGTTCACCCAAGGTCAAAGAAGCGTTCCAGTTCGACGTCCGGCACCCGGCGGCGAAACTCGTCGTGCTGAGCTTCGCGCGTTGCGGTGAAGCCGTCAACGAAGCGCGGCCCGAGCCAGTCGCGGGCGAAGTCCGACCCGCGCAGGCGGCCGATCGCCTCGGGCATCGACCGGGCAAAGTCGCGGTCCGGCCTTTGCGCATAGCCCGAGCCGAGCGTTTCGGGGTCGGGCTCGATCCGGTTCAGGATGCCCGCCACTCCGGCAGCCAGCGTGGCGGCGGTGGTGAGGTAGGGGTTGGTGTCGGCCCCCGGCAGGCGGTTTTCCACCCGCAGGGACCCGGCATCATGGCCGACCAGGCGGAAGCAGGTCGTCCGGTTCTCGTAGCCCCAGGTCAGGCCGGGCGGGGCGAAGGTGCCGGGGGCAAAGCGGCGGTAGCTGTTCACCGTCGGCTGAAAGATCAGGGTCATGTCGCCGATATGGGTCTGCAGCCCGCCCAGGAACCAGCGGAAGGTCTGGCTGATGCCGTTGCGCTGCGCCGCGTCCCAGAAGAGAGGCTTGCCCGCCTTGTCCTTCAGGCTGATGTGCAGGTGGATCGACTGGCTGTCGGCGGCCTCGCTCCACCTTGGCATGAAGGTCACCGACTTGCCCTGCCGCAAGGCAAGCGCGCGGATGAAGGTCTTCAGAAGCATCAGCTGGTCGGCGGGGTCCAGGCCCTCGCCCGCCGCAATGCAGGCCTCCATGAAGCCTGCGCCGATTTCCTCGTGCATCTTGGCGAGGTCGATGCGCAGGGGTTCGCAGATCGCGGCGACGGCCTCGTACCATTCGGTCTGGACCGCCTGATAGAGGATCAGGTCATGGCTGGCGTGCTGCGTCGCGGGGGCAAGGTTGCGGTACCCCTTGGCGCGGGCGCTGTCGGGGGTTTCGTTGAAAAGGGTGTATTCCAGCTCCATCCCGTATTTCGGGACAAACCCGGCCTCTGCGGCGCGGGCCAGAACGCGGGCCAGGATCGACCGGGGGCAGAGGTCCGCCGAGCCGCCGGTGAAGTTCGACAGGACCAGAAGGTCGTGACCGGGCTTCGACCAGGGCAGGCGGCGGGCGCTGGCGGGATCAAGGCGCAGCGGGTCGTCGTGGAAATCGCCGGTGTCGTCGTTCACGCCGGGCAGGGTCAGCAGCACGTCGGTCGGGTCGAGCGCGAGTTGCGCCGGGGCCATGCCCATGCCGGTCTTCGCGATCCCTTTCAGGCTGGCGCTCGAGACCATCTGCCCGCGCAGAAGGCCGTTGGTATCAGCCATCGCCACGGTCGCGAAGCGGCTGGCGGGATCG
>JBIJDO010000240.1:0-5068 GCA_044344105.1 Tabrizicola sp. | reverse complement strand
CATCCGGTGGACCAGTTCCGCGCCTTTCAGGCCATGCGCGAGAAGGGAATGACCGAGGAGGCCATCGCGGCAGCCTTCTTCGTCGATGTGAAGGTGGTCAAGCAGCGCCTGCGCCTTGTTACCGTCGCGCCCGCGCTGCTGGAGGTCTATGCCGAAGATGGCATGACCTTGGAACAGCTGATGGCCTTCACGATCTCGGGCGATCACGACCGGCAGGCGCAGGTCTGGGAGGCCGTCAAGAACTCCTGGTCGAAGGAGCCCTTCCAGATCCGTCGCATGCTGACCGAGACCGCAGTGCGCGCGTCGGACAAGCGCGCCCGCTTCCTGGGGCTCGACGCCTATGAAGCCGCAGGTGGATTCGTCCTGCGTGACCTCTTCCAGCAGGACGATGGTGGTTGGCTGCAGGACCCAGTCCTGTTGGAACGGCTGGTCAGCGAGAAGTTGAAAGCGGAAGCCGAGGCCATCGCTGCCGAGGGTTGGAAGTGGATCGAGGTCGCCGTGGGCTTCCCCTACGGTCACACGATGGGCCTGCGCGAGCTTTTGGGCACCACGGTCGATCTGACCGATGAGGAGCGGGCCACGCGCGAAGCAATTCGCGACGAATATGATCGGCTAGAGGCTGAATACTCTGAAGCCGATGACCTGCCCGAAGAGGTTGATCTGCGGCTTGGCGAGATCGAGCGCATCCTTGGCGCCTTCGACAGTCGCCCGATGGCTTTCGATCCCGAACAGGTCGGCAGGGCAGGGGCCTTCGTCAGCATCGACAGCGACGGCACCTTGTTGATCGAGCGCGGATTTGTCCGGCCCGAGGATGAACTGCGCGAAGTGCCTGCAGGCGTCGAGTCTGAAGACGGTCCCGATGAAAACGCGCCAATGGATGCGGATCACGGCGCAAGCCATTCCACGGTGATCAAGATGGGCGGTGAGACCCGACCGACCGAGGACGACGAAGACGAGGGCGACGCGATCAAGCCGCTGCCCGAACGGCTAGTCATCGAACTGACGGCGCATCGCACGCTGGCCCTGCGGGACGCCGTGGCCAACAATCCGCGCATCGCGATGACGGCGCTTCTGCACAAGCTGGTCATCGATTGCTTCGTCTCCCGTGCTTCCGGGGCGGCCATCGAGGCAACCGTGCGCGACATCCACCTGCCGGTACAGTCCGCCGATCTCGCCGACAGTTTCCCGGCGCAGAACATCGACACCCGCCACGCTGGCTGGCATTCTGACATGCCGCTGGGGCAGGGAGATGACGTGCTCTGGGACTGGCTCCACGCCTTGGATGAGGCCAGTCGTCAGGCACTCCTCGCCCATTGCCTCAGCTTCGGGGTGAACGCGCTCTATGAGCGTCCGAACCCCTACAGCGGCATGGGGATCAGCCAGCACGGCCTCGACCGTCGCCTCCGCGAAGCGGACCGCCTGGCACGCACCACCCGGCTCGATCTGGTCGAGGCGGGCTGGAAACCCACCGTTGCCAACTACCTCGGCCGCGTCACCAAGAGCCGCATCCTGGAAGCCGTGCGCGAAGGGGCAGGGGCGCAGGCCGTTGAGTTGATCGCCCACCTGAAGAAGGGCGACATGGCGCGCGAAGCGGAACGCCTCCTCGATGGCTCAGGCTGGCTGCCGGAGCCGCTGCGCCTGGATGATCTCGATGTTGGCACGCAAGCCGTGACTGAGGACGTCAGCGTTGAACTGCCCGCCTTCCTCGCCGAGGACGACGAGGTCCAGCCCGACGACGAAGAGGAGCGCCAGCACCTGATCGCCGCTGAATGACTTTCAACGGGGCGGCTTCGGTCGCCCCGTTTTTTCATGTGGGGGCAAGGAGAGACAATGATTTCAGGCAAGCCGCTCGGAATAGCGCTTCTTCACAGCTCGATTGATGAATTGATTCAGCCCATCCCCCGCCCGTGCCAGCACGATCATGCGGTCGAGATTGGCCTGTCCGGCCGACAGCGAGGTGTAGCGATAGATCGCGCCGTCCTTGAATGCGACATCCATATGCGTCGATCCGATCACGTAAGCCCGGATTCCAGAATCCTGATCCCAATCACGATATGGAGTCATTGCGCGCCTCACATTACAAGATGTAGCCTGAGCATAGGGGGTGTTCGTGTTTCGTTCAAGCGCAGGTGCGGCTGGTCGGCCCCGGGTTTAGACGCACCTTTGCCAATAGATCATTGAAGCGGCAGGAATCGGGGAGGGGGACGTGGCCGCTGGCCATGCCGCTAGATCATCATCGAGTTGCGCGAGCTGAAGTGGCGTCTCAGCGTTGATCGAGGTGCACCTTGGCCCAATCGCGGCGCTCCGTCGAATCTTTTCCTTTGTCTGCCATCATGCTGGCAGCCCTGACCCAGGTGGAGCGGTGCGAGCCGCGAGGCAATAGGGCAGGGGGAAGGCGCAAGCTAGACTGACCGGTAGCCCGAGCTGGTTTCATCGCCGGTGGTGCCTGAGACATACCGGGCGGGTGCGGCGCAGATGCTCACAATCCTCCCCGCCGGATATGCGGCTAAGAGAGCGGACCTGAACAGCGGGTTCGGAGCAGCGAACCGGCATCAACGGTTCTGGCTGGTGAAGGCTTTCAAGGTGACTTAGCTTAGGATGCACGACTTTTAGGAGGCACGATATTTTTTGACTGGGCTGACGAAAATCATGCTTTTAGCGATGCCAGCATCCAGGAGACTTTTCTTATCTTTCCAAACGCTGTGTGATCCGACCATCACGGGGTAGGGGGGAGCACATGGATATTGTCTTCGGGCTTTTTGCCGACGGAGGAGCTTTCCCCGACCATGGCGGGGGCAAGACCGGGGCGCTTGGCGCGCCAGTGGTCGGCCCACAAGGCTTGCTCGACATCCTCGAGACTATCTTGGGGCTCTCGGAACCGCGAGCTGCGTTCGTGGTGCGTATAGCTGCCTGGCAAGCGGCGCTCGCTGCGGCGGGACCTGACCGCTTCTGGTCGGCATCGCTTGCGGTCGATGGTTGGAGCAGCGCGCGGACGCTGCTCGGGTGGCGCGACATGCTGATCGAGGCAGGCTGGTCTGCACATGACGACTGGCCACAGGGTCGCATCGCGGATATTGCCGCAGCAGAACTGCTCGCGAACGCCATGCCCCCGGGTCTTGCTGACCGGCTCCGCCGGGTCCTGCCGCGGATCAGTCCAGCCATAGCCCGCACAATCCGACGGGTTCGCCTTATAGATCCAGGCGACCTGCATGCTTCCGGCTGGCGGACCCTGTTTGATTCGCTGGCAGTTGCCGGCGTAGCGGTCGAAGCCATTGCAACAACGCCAGCAGCGCCTGCTGATACAGCACTTGGCCATATGCAACGTTGGATGGGCGGCAGCGGTGCCGCTGCCACAGCGCCGGACGGATCGATTACCCTGGCAACCGCTGTAAGCGGCTTGCTCGCAACTGAGATAGTCGGTCATTGGACTCGCGCCACTTCATGCCATAACGGCACGATGGCAATCGTCGCGCAGGACGGAGATACTCAGATCCTTGACCATGGCCTCGCGGCGGCACGACAACCACGTGCGGGTCGAAGCCGCAGTTCGCCCCATCGGGGCACACTTCAGCTCCTGCTTCTCGGCTTCAAGATCGCTTGGGCGCCATTTGATCCGCATGCGCTTATGGAGCTGCTTCTATTCCCGAACGCTCCAATTTCGAGCCATACCGCTCGCCTTCTCGCCGACGCCCTCGAAGCGGCTCCCGGCCGCGGCAGCGCAGGATGGACTGAGACTTGGGCCGCGATCGAGGCGCGGGAATATGCCGCTGCCGAGGACAGCAAGACGACCGCCGCCGCAGCCCAGCGTTTGGCCCGTTGGCGAGCTTGGGCAGAGCCTTCGATCTGGGATCCGGTAAGGGGCATGCCTGTAGGGGAAGCGACCGCGATTTGCGATCGCACGATCGCCTGGGCGGTGACCCGCCATGCCAACGGTGGCGATCCCCTCTATCTCGCCACCGCAAGCCTTGCGGCCGATGTCCGAGCTGCGCTCGTGTCGCTGGAACGTCCCCTCCTTCCTCGCACGCTGGTTGAGCGCGTCATCGACCAAGCGCTCGATACAGGTCAACCCAATCCAGCTGTGGTTGCCGAAGCCGCAACTTGGCGGGCCGTGTCACATCCAGGTGCAATCTGGGGCCCTGTCGATGATGTGCTCTGGTGGAGTTTCACGACGACGCGCGAGGGTGCAGGCCGGATGCCGTGGACCATTGCAGAGCGGACGTTGCTCGCCGAGCACGGTTGTATCCTGGATGATCCAGGGCTTGAGGGCCGGGCATTGAGCGCGGCTTGGGACCGCGCCATTCTGCACTGCCGTAGGCGACTGCTCTTTGTCAGCGCCGGCCTTGAGGCCCATGACGAGGCCAGCCGGCATCCCGTTGCCCATCGTCTCTCAGCAGCACTCCAGCACTCAGCCGACCATATCCGTCTTGAAGCCGCATTTGGCGCCGGACAACTGGTACTCGCCGGTGAGACGATTAATCGGGTCGCAGTCGACCCTGGCACCCTGCCATCGGCCCGCGCCCAGTGGACAACACCCGCTGGCTTCGCCGCCAAGCTCGAGGGACGGGTCGAATCCGCGACCTCGTTCGAACATCTGTTCTCCTGCCACCTGATGTGGGCGCTGCGTCATGTCGCACGCCTCCGCCAAGGCCGGGCACAGGCGATTCCTGACGAGAATCGGCTCATTGGCAATCTCGCACATGCCTTGGCGCGCGAGATTTTCACCGCAGGCCCGCCACCGGTGCCGCAGGTGGCTGCCGCGCTTACAATGGAGCTTCTGGAGGGGGCGATCGACCGCATCGCGGCACCTTTGCGCCATCCCTCTTTTGCGAGTGATCTGGCTTTCGCCCGTCGCAGGCTTCCCTCGGCTATGGCCGCACTCGCCGAAAGCCTCGCGGCAAACGATTTGACTGTCGATTCCACCGAACACCAGATCAGCGCGACGTTCGAGCAGGCGCTGTCGGTGCGTGGTGCGATCGACCTCGTTGCGCGAGACCTTCAGGGCGAAGCGGTGATCGTCGATCTCAAATGGACCCGCAGTGCCAAGAGCCGGATCGATGAGCTCAAGACT
>JBIJDO010000085.1:0-9129 GCA_044344105.1 Tabrizicola sp. | reverse complement strand
CTGGGTCTGGACATAGCTTGTGCGCATGGCATCGACTGCCGCCTGCAGGCGAGCGGCTTCGGCCCGAAGCTCACGGATCGACCGCAGCGTGATGACCACGGCCCAGATCAGCGCGATGGGCAGAAACACCATCAGAAGCGTCATGATCAGGCCAAGGGTCCGGGTTTCGCTGCCCGGCGGGGTGATCAGCACATAGACCAGGATCAGAAGCACCCAGACCAGGCTGAGGGCGATCCCGGCAAGCTCAAGCCCGCGACGCTTTTCGTCCGGCGCCGCGAAAGGTCCGGACCCGAGACCGGGGTCTATCCTGGGACTGTCCTTGACCGGTTTCACCAGGGCATCCCCGGATCAAATGTAGCGGATCGAGAGGATTTCGTAGGACCGGGTTCCGCCAGGGGTCTTCACCTCGACCGAATCCCCGGCATCCTTGCCGATCAGGGCGCGGGCCAGCGGCGAGCGCATGTTGAGAAGCCCGTTCTCGATGTCGGCCTCGGTCTCGCCGACGATCTGGTAGGTCTTCTCGTCGCCGTTGTCCTCGTCCGCGAGCGTCACCGTCGCCCCGAATTTCACCGCCCCGGACAGCCGCGTCGGGTCGATGACATCGGCCTTGGACAGGATGCCCTCAAGCTCCTTGATGCGACCCTCGATGAAGCCCTGCTTTTCGCGGGCGGCGTGGTATTCCGCGTTCTCGGACAGGTCGCCATGGTCGCGCGCTTCGGCGATGTCGCGGATGATCGCGGGACGGTCGACCGTCTTGAGCACCTTCAGCTCGCCATCCAGCGCATCGAAACCGCGCCGGGTCATCGGGATCTTGTCCATCGGCCTTCCACATCAAAAGAAGAAGTCACGGGCCGGGTCGCGGCCCATGACTTCGGACTTGGTCATCGTCACCTCACCCGATGAAGTCCCGAAATGCAAGCAGAGATGCCGCCCGCAGGCGGAGGCCTGTCGCAGCGAAGACAGAAGGTTGCGCGGAACGGGGATGGTCTGGCGATGATGTTGCGTCATGGTTGACCTTGGGGCGGCCTTCCGGCAACAGGAATGCCGCAAGACGCCAGCGTTTCACGGCGGAATATGGCCGGGCCAGGGCCGCCGCAGGGAAGGACAAGCGATGACCGGGATCCAGCGCGAGAAGATGGACTATGACGTCGTGATCGTGGGGGCGGGCCCTGCCGGTCTGTCGGCGGCGATCCGGTTGAAGCAGCTGGACCCGGAGCGGACGGTTGTCGTGCTGGAAAAGGGGTCGGAGGTCGGCGCGCATATCCTGTCGGGCGCCGTGCTTGACCCGGCGGGGCTGGAAGCCCTGCTGCCCGACTGGCGATCGATGGATGCCCCGATCAAGGTCCCGGTGCGCGAGGACAACTTCTACATGCTGGGCGAGGCCGGCAAGGTCCGCATCCCGAACTGGCCGATGCCGCCCCTGATGTCGAACCATGGCAACTACATCGTCAGCATGGCGAATGTCTGCCGCTGGATGGCGGGTGTGGCCGAAGGGCTGGGCGTCGAAATCTTTCCCGGCATGGCCTGCAGCGAGCTGGTGTACGAAGGCGACACGGTCGTCGGTGTCGTGGCGGGTGAATTCGGCCGCGACCCTCAGACGCGGGAGCCGGGGCCGTCCTATGAACCCGGCATGGAGCTGCGCGGCAAGTATGTCTTCCTGTCCGAAGGCGTGCGCGGAAGCCTCGCGAAAGAGGTGATCGAAAAGTACCAGCTTTCGAAGGGTCACTGCCCGCAGAAGTTCGGCCTTGGGATGAAGGAGATCTGGGAGATCGACCCTGCCAAGCACCGCGAGGGCACCGTCACCCACACGATGGGCTGGCCGCTTGGCAAGAACGCCGGGGGTGGCAGTTTCATCTATCACCTTGAGAACAATCAGGTCTATGTCGGTTTCGTGGTCCATCTGAACTATGCGAACCCGCATCTTTATCCCTACATGGAGTTCCAGCGCTTCAAGCACCATCCGATGGTCGCCGAGCTTCTGAAGGGCGGGAAGCGCGTGGCCTACGGGGCGCGGGCGATCAGCGAGGGCGGCTGGCAGTCGATCCCGAAGATGGTGGCGCCGGGCGTGGCGCTGCTGGGGTGTTCGGCGGGCCTGGTGAACGTTCCCCGGATCAAGGGCAACCACAATGCCATGCTCTCGGGCAAGGCTGCGGCTGAAGCGGCACACGCCGCGATTGGCTCGGGGCGGCAGGGCGACGAGCTTGCCGATTACGAGACCGAGGTCCGGAAGGGGCCGATCGGCCGCGACCTGAAGAAGGTGCGCAACGTCAAACCCCTGTGGTCGCGCTATGGCCTGGTGGCAAGCCTGGTGGGCGGTGGCCTTGACATGTGGCTGAACACGGCGGGTCTGACCGCGTTCGGCACGTTGCGCCACAAGAAATCCGACGCCGCCGCCACCGGCAAGGCCGCGGATCACAAGCCGATCGACTATCCCAAACCCGACGGCAAGCTTTCGTTCGACCGGCTGACCAACGTGGCCTTCAGTTTCACCAACCATGACGAGGCGCAGCCTGCGCATCTGGTCCTGAAGGACCCTTCGGTCCCGATTTCGATCAACCTGCCGCAGTTCGCCGAACCGGCGCAGCGCTATTGTCCGGCGGGGGTCTACGAGGTGCTGGGCGAGGGGTCAGAGGCCAGCTTCCGGATCAATTTCCAGAACTGCGTCCACTGCAAGACCTGCGACATCAAGGACCCGAGCCAGAACATCACCTGGACCACGCCGATGGGCGGGGGCGGGCCGAACTATCCCAACATGTGAGGCCAATGCCGGGCGGGGTAACGAAAGGTTGTCCCTTTGGGCGTCACCCGGCCGAAGGCAGTCGCATTGCACGGGCGCACCGGGCGGGCTACCTTCGCAGTATCCTGGAGGAGAGGCCCATGCGTTTCGTCGTTTCCCGCACCCTTGGCGCGCTGTTGCTGACCGTGGCGTTCATCAGCCCGTTGCCGGCCCAGGAGCCCGAAGAGACGACGATCGACTCGGGGTCGTACCTGGCGGCGCGGGTTGCCGAGGCAGGAAACGATTTCCGTGCGGCCTCGGACTGGTACGAAAAGGCGATCCAGGCCGACGCCGGGAACCCCCAGCTTCTGGACGGTGCGATCCTGGCCGAGATCGGGACCGGCGATTTCGCCCAGGCCATCGAGATGGCCCGCCAGCGCCAGGCGGTGGGCGGCGATCCAAGCCAGCTGGCCGACGTGGCACTTCTGGCGGACGATGCCCAGCGCGAGGATTATGCGGCGATCCTGACCGCTGCCGAAAACGGGCGCGATGTGGGCGAACTGGCCAATGCGCTGGTCCTCGCCTGGGCCAAGGTCGGCGAAGGCAAGATGTCGGATGCGCTGGCCGACTTCGACGCGGTGACAAAAAAGAAGGGCTTCGAAGCGTTCGGCTACTATCACAAGGCGCTGGCGCTGGCCTCGGTCGGGGATTTCGAAGGCGCGGACGAGATCCTGTCCGGGCGCGCAGCGGGGCCGATCTATGTCATGCGGCGCGGCGTCTTTGCCCATGCCCAGATCCTGAGCCAGCTGGAGCGGAATGCCGAGGCGCTGGCGCTCTTGGACCGCTCTTTCGGGACGGGTCCCGATCCGATGGTGGATGCGCTGCGCCGCAGGCTGGAAGCCGGGGAACCGGTGCCGTTCGAGACGGTCAAGACCGCACGGGACGGGATTGCCGAGGTGTTCTTCTCGATCTCGACCGCGCTGAACGGAGAGGCGGACCCGGTCTACACCCTGCTGCACCTTCGGGTCGCGGCCTATCTGCGGCCGGACCACAGCGATGCGCTCCTGCTGACCGCCGAGGTGTTGCAGGAAGTCGGTCAGTACGAGCTGGCGGCCGAGACCTACGCCGCCTTCCCGCCGGAAGACCCCGCCTTTGTCACCGCAGAAATCGGTCGTGCCGCGGCGCTGCGCGCGCAGGGAAAGGCCGATGCCGCGATCGAGACCCTGCAGGCGCTGGCCCGGTCACATGGCGACCTGGTCGACGTGCAGTTCGCGCTGGGCGACGTGCTGCGCTCCGAAGAGCGTTTCGACGAGGCGGAAGCGGTGTATTCCGCCGCCATCGCGCTCCGCGACCCGCCGGTGGCCGAGGACTGGGTCCTCTACTTCTACCGCGGCATCTGCAATGAACAGTCCGGGGACTGGGCCCCCGCCGAGGCCGATTTCCGCCGCGCGCTGGACCTGAACCCGACCCAGCCGCAGGTGCTGAACTACCTTGGCTATGGTCTGGTGGACCGGGGCGAGAAGCTGGACGAAGCGCTTGGCATGATCGAGAAGGCCGTCGCAGCCGACCCCGAAAAGGGCTATATCATCGACAGTCTGGCCTGGGCCTACTTCAAGCTTGGCCGCTACGCTGATGCGCTGGCTCCGATGGAGAAGGCCTCGCTGCTGGAACCGGTCGATCCCATCGTCACCGACCATCTGGGCGATGTCTACTGGATGGTCGGCCGCAAGCTTGAGGCGCAGTTCCAGTGGCGGCGCGCGCTGTCGTTCGAGCCGACCGAGAAGGATGCCGAACGCATCCGCCGCAAGCTTGCGGTCGGGCTCGACGCGGTGATGGCCGAGGAGGCCGCAGCGACGGGACCGGTCGAGGCGGCCGAGAATGCCGACTGACAGGTCCGTCACCGAGGACGCGCCTGCCAAGATCAATCTTTGCCTGCATGTCACCGGGCGCCGGTCCGACGGCTATCATCTCCTCGACAGTCTGGTGGTGTTTGCCGATGCCGCGGACAAGGTGACCGCGTCCCCCGGGGCGGGGTTGTCGCTGGCGGTCACCGGACCCGAAGGTGCGGGCCTGCAGGCCGAGCCGGACAATCTTGTGCTGCGGGCTGCACGCGCCATGGGTGTCACCGACATGGCGCTGACGCTGGACAAGCGCCTTCCGATCGCTTCGGGCATCGGCGGCGGCTCGGCGGATGCGGCGGCGACCCTGCGGGCGCTGATGCGGCTGACCGGACGACCCGCGCCCCCGGAGAGAGCGGTGCTGGGACTTGGCGCGGATGTGCCGGTCTGCCTGGCGGGGTGTCCGGCCCGGATGTCCGGGATCGGTGAGAGGCTTGTGCCCCTGCCCACCTTGCCGCCCCTCTGGTGCGTCCTCGTCAATCCACGCGCTGCGGTGCCGACGCCTCGGGTCTTCGCGGACCTGACCTCGCGCGACAATCCTGTGGTGCCGGACCTGCCCGGATCGGCGCTGGCCGCTGCATCCGCCTTCGCCGCCTGGCTTGCCGGGCACACGCGGAACGACCTCATTCCCCCGGCGCAGAGCCTGGCCCCGGTTCTGGCCGATGTGCAGTCCAGCCTTGCCGCGACCGAAGCGTGCCTTCTGGCGCGCATGTCAGGCTCGGGCGGAACCCATTTCGGCCTCTATGCGACGCCCGAGACGGCACAGGCTGCCGCTCGCGCCCTCGCCGTGGCGCATCCCGACTGGTGGATCGCCTCGGGCGCGATCCTGTCCTGACCTTCGCCATGCAGACCGGTCGCAAGGCTGGAAAACTGTCCGAAACTCCGTCTGCACGGGTCGGTTCCGGCTGCCCGGAAGTCCTGATAGCCCGCGTACAACCGGTTGATTTCATGGGCCCCACGTTTCCGAAACGCATGGTGCCCTAGCCCCGTTCGAACCGCCCCTGCTGCAGAAAGTGCAGTGTCTGCCGGATCACCGTCGGGTTGACCATCATCCAGGTGTGACTCACCGGCAGTTCCAGATGGTCCGCCATCCCCTCCAGCCGGGTGCTGGCGACCGTCACCTTGCCATCGTCCGGCCCCGGCAGGAACTGGCTGAACCAGGGGCTGATCGACCGCGTCCCCGCGATGATGCCCAAGGGGTAGTCCGCCGGGGGCAGGCGGTTCGGCCAGCTTTCGGGGCCGGTGCCCAGGGTCAGCCCGGCCGGGCCGTTCACCAGGGCAAAGGCTTTCCAGTTGCCAAACTGGTCCACCAGCTCCGACCCGTGGTTCGGCGGGGCGAGCATTACCACGCGACCAAGCCCCGGCGGATGCCCGCGCGACAGGACGTCCCGCACCAGAATGCCACCCATCGAATGCGTCACCACATGCGTGCAGCCGGCAAAGGGGGCCGCGAAGGCGGCGGCAACCTCGGCCACCAGAGCGTCCGGCGCGGCCTTCGTGGATGGGTAGGCCACCGGTCTGACCGTGTATCCCGAGGCCCGAAGGGCCAGACCCAGCGCTGCAAGCGACCGGGTGGACCGCGCCAGGCCATGGACCAGGATCACCCGGTCAGCAGCGACACTGCCGGTCGCGGCGTCGGATGGGGCGGTCAGGGGAAGGCGCAGGCGGATCATCGCCCGATCATCGCGTGCGAACCGCGACTTGGAAAGCCGTGGCGAACCTTACCGCACGTCATTGCCTGCAGGCCGGACCAGAGTGTCCCACTGGACAAAGCCGCCCTGCCCGCGCAAGCCTGCTGGCATGGCAAGGTTCAAGCCCCGCATCGCCGTCCGCGCGCTGATCCTGCATGAGGACCGGCTGCTTCTGGTCAACGCCTATCCCGGTGCCCGGCTGCAGCTGTGGTGCACGCCTGGCGGAGGGTGCGAGGCTGGGCAGTCCCTGCCGGAGAACCTTGCGCGGGAAGTCATGGAGGAGACCGGGCTGACCATTTCGGTAGGGTCGCCCGCACTGGTGAACGAGTTTCACGATGCCGAGACCGGCTTTCACCAGATCGACCTCTTCTTCCGGTGCGCGGTCTTGTCCGGCGCGCTGGACCCTTCCTGGAGCGATCCCGAGGGTGTCGTGACCGAACGCCGCTTCTTTTCGCAAGGGGAGATGACCCGCATCCGCTTCAAGCCCGACAGCCTGCCTGCGGTGGCCTGGGGCTTCGGCGAGGCCCACTACGATCCACTCGAAGTGATCCTCAAGTGACCGCATGCTGATCCGCAACCTCACGCCCGACGAGGTGCCCCTTGTCGCCCGCTTCTACGCTGAGGCCCCGGACTACTGGCTTCTCGCCGAAGGACGGTGCGACCCCGACCGCCAGGCGCGCGCGTTCTTCACCGACGCCCCGCCCGGCTGCGATCCGCAGGACAGCCACCGCCTTGGTCTGTTTCTCGACGATCGACTTTCCGGCGTGGCCGAACTTTCCTTCGGCTTTCCCGAACCTGCCGACGCCTATCTTGGCCTGATGCTTCTTGGGGCCTGGGCACAGGGGTCGGGGAACGGTCTTGCCTTGCTTGCGCATGTCGAAGTCCTCGCGCGGGTCCGCAATGCGCCAACCCTCTATCTCGCCGTCCTTGACGCAAACCCGCGCGGGCGGGCGTTCTGGGAGCGGGAAGGATTCAAGGCGACCGGCCTCTGCCGCATCGACCCGGACACCGGGCATCGGGTGGAGCGGATGTGCAAGGGGCTGTGACGCCGGCTTCCGTGCCGGGATCAGGCGGCCAGGATATCGGCCCCCACGGCGTAAAGCCCTTCGGCTCCGGCAAGCGACTGGGTCAGAAGGGCGGAATGCTCGGGCAGAAGGCGGCGGATCATCACCCCGGCGAGCGGCAGGCGGCCTTCGTCGGCCAGCGCCGCCTTCAGATGGAAATGCCCGCCCAGAACCCGCGCGAAGGCCCGCAGATAAGGCACCGCGCCGGCAAAGCGGTCGTTCAGCGGCAGAGCCAGGAGCGCCACGGTGCCGGCCCGCAATGCCCCGGCCGCAGATGCCAGATCATTGGCCAGGTCGGGCCGCTGGTCGGCCGCGCGCCTTGCCTGCTCTTCGATCTCATCGATCAGCCGGAACGCCGCCTCGCCGCCGTCCGCCATCTTGCGCCCCACAAGGTCCATGGCCTGGATGCCATTGGTCCCTTCGTAGATCGGCGTGATCCGCGCGTCGCGGGCGTACTGAGCGGCGCCGGCTTCCTCGATGAAGCCCATCCCGCCGTGAATCTGCACGCCCATCTGCGAGACCTCGCAGCCGATGTCGGTGCCGTAGGCCTTGGCAATCGGCGTCAGGAACGCGGCGCGGGCCTGCCAGTCCGTTGCGCCGGTGGCCGACGCCATGTCGATCGCCACCGCACAGGACAGGGCAATGGCGCGGGCGGCGAAGACCTCGGCCCGCATCGTGGCCAGCATCCGGCGGACATCGGCGTGGTCGATGATCGCCCCGGTCTGCGACAGCGGCGTCGCGCCCTGACGGCGGTCGGCGGCATAGGCGAGAGCATGCTGCAGGGCCGCTTCGGCCACGCCCACGCCCTGCGCCGCGACGGACAGGCGGGCATTGTTCATCATCGTGAACATCGCGGCCATGCCCTTGTGCGGCTCACCGACCAGCCAGCCGGTCGCGTTGTCGTACTGCATGACGCAGGTCGGGCTGCCGTGGATGCCCAGCTTGTGCTCAAGGCTGACCACCCGCAGCGCGTTGCGCGGCCCCAGGCTGCCATCGGCGTTGGGGATGAATTTCGGCACCATGAAAAGGCTGATGCCGCGCGTCCCCTCGCCGCCGTCGGGCAGACGCGCAAGGACCAGATGGCAGACATTCGCGGTCAGGTCACTGTCGCCCCAGGTGATGAAGATCTTCTGGCCGCTGATCGAGAAGGTGCCATCCCCGTTCGGCTCGGCCTTGGTGCGCAGCGCGCCGACATCGGTTCCGGCCTGGGGTTCGGTCAGGTTCATCGTCCCGGACCATTCGCCCGAGGTCAGCTTTGGCAGATAGAGCGCCTTGATCGCGTCAGAGGCGTGGTGTTCCAGCGCCTCGATCTGGCCTTTGGTGAGAAGCGGCTTCAGCTGCAGCGCGAGACAGGCGCCCGACATCATGTCGTCCACGCCCAGCGCCAGCGCGATCGGCAGTCCCATGCCGCCGTGTTCCGGGCTTGCGGCCATGCCGACCCAGCCGCCTTCCGCCAGGGCCCGGTAACCTTCGGCAAACCCCGGGCTGGTGACGACCGCGCCGTTTTCAAGCCGCGCGGGAAACTTGTCGCCCTGGCGGTTCAGGGGCGCAAGAATGTCGGAGGAGACCCGGCCCGCTTCGGTCAGGATGGCAAAGGCAAGATCCGGCGTCACCTCGGCAAAGCGCTGCGTGGCGAGAACCTCGTTCAGGCCCACGACGTGGTCAAGAATGAAGCGGATGTCCTGGACGGGGGCACGATACGGCAATGGAGGCACCTTCCGAAGGCTGCTTGGCAAAGCGGGTGGCCTGACTTATGCACG
>JBIJDO010000198.1:0-5715 GCA_044344105.1 Tabrizicola sp. | reverse complement strand
AGTGCAATGACCCAAATCCTCGCTTCGGACCCTGCCGGACTGGAAACGGCGGCACAGCTGCTGGCGGCGAACGCGCTTGTCGCGTTTCCGACCGAGACGGTCTACGGCCTTGGCGGTAACGCCCGGTCGGACCTGGCCGTGGCATCAATCTTCGCGGCGAAGGGACGACCGAGTTTCAATCCGCTGATCGTGCATCTGCCGGATGTCGAGGCGGTGCGGGCGATGGCAAAGCTTGGACCGAAGGCGCTGATCCTGGCCGAACGGTTCTGGCCGGGACCCCTGACGCTGGTCCTGCCGGTGCGGGACGATGCGGGCATTTCGCCTCTGGTGACGGCAGGCCTGCCGACGATCGCCGTCAGGGTCCCTGCACATCCTTTGGCGCAGGCGCTGCTGCGCCGGTTCGGCGGTCCCGTCGCTGCCCCTTCGGCCAACCCGTCGGGCAGGGTGTCCCCGACGCGGGCTGAGCATGTGCTGGAGGGGCTTTCCGGGAAGATCGCTGCGGTGATCGATGGCGGACCCTGCGCGGTAGGACTGGAATCGACCATCGTTCTGGCTGACCCCGAGCCGGTCCTGCTTCGACCGGGGGGCGTCTCGGAGGAGGCGCTGGCCGCAGCACTGGGATGCAGGCTTGCACCTGGGGGCGAGGGTGGCCGGCCGCTGTCGCCGGGGCAGCTGCGATCCCATTACGCGCCTGACGCGGCGATCCGGCTGGGGGCGCTGACCGCCGGACCGGACGAGGTCCTTGTCGGCTTCGGCGCGGTTGCGGGGGACCTGACGCTGTCGGCGTCGGGCGATCTTGTCGAGGCTGCTGCCGCGCTGTTCCACGTCCTGCGTGACGCCGACCGGCTGGCTGGGAGGGGTGGAAAGGTCGCCTTCGCCCCGGTTCCGGATTTCGGCCTGGGTCGGGCGATCAATGATCGGCTGCAGCGCGCGGCGGCACCGCGTCCGACGTCCGACGTCGGTCTGCCGGAGGCGTGACAATCCTGCCCTCTGGTCCGCTACTGTTGCAATAGTCTGTCCGGGCCAAGCGCCTGGAAGAACCAAGATTTCTGCCGAACAAGGTGGAACAGCAAAAGGGAACTGTGAAATGCTTAACGAATTCAAGGCTTTCATCGCGCGCGGCAACGTTCTGGACCTGGCGGTCGGTGTTGTAATCGGTGCGGCCTTCACGGCCATCGTCACCTCGCTTGTCGATGACATCATCAACCCGCTGATCGGTCTGATCGTCGGGGGAATCGACTTCGGAGGACTGAGTGTCGGAGTTGGCGATGCCCAGTTCATGTACGGAAACTTCATCAATGCGGTGATCAAGTTCCTGATCGTGGCCTGGGTGGTGTTCCTGATCGTCAAGGCCGTGAACCGGGCGATGCCGAAGAAGGAAGAGGCCCCGGCTGCCCCTGCCGGCCCGTCGGACAACGATCTTCTGAAGGATATCCTGGCGACGCTGAAAGCCAAGTAAATCAGGCGACCTTGCCAACAGAAAGGCCCGCAGATCGCTCTGCGGGCCTTCTTGCTTGGGGGTGCAGCGTCAGATCTTGAGTGCGTCGGCGGCAGCGATGACCGGCAGGCCAAGCGCCTCGCCCACGGCGGCGTAGGTCAGCTTTCCGGCATGCACGTTGAGGCCGTTCAGGAGGTGCCGGTCGTCGGCGCAGGCCTTCTTCCAGCCCTTGTTGGCCAGCGCCAGCATGAACGGCATGGTCGCGTTGCCCAGCGCTTGCGTCGAGGTGCGCGCCACGGCGCCCGGCATGTTCGCCACGCAATAGTGCATGATCCCGTCGATCTCGTAGATCGGGTCCTGATGGGTGGTCGCGCGGGAGGTCTCGAAACAGCCGCCCTGGTCGATGGCAACGTCAACGAGGGCAGCACCGGGCTTGAGTTCCTTGAGTTGGGCTTTCGAGATCAGCTTCGGCGCGGCGGCACCGGGGATCAGGACGGCACCGATGATCATGTCGGCCTCACGCGCCAGAGCGATGGTGTTCCCGGCCGAAGCGTAGGCGTTCTTGAACTGGCCGCCGAAGACATCGTCCAGATAGCGGAGCCGGTTGATCGAGCGGTCAAGCACGGTGACATCCGCGCCCATGCCGGCGGCGATCTTGGCCGCATGCGTGCCGACGACTCCACCCCCGATGACCAGCACCCTGGCGGGAGACACGCCAGGGACTCCGCCCAGAAGAACGCCGCGACCGCCGTTGGCCTTCTGCAGGGTCCAGGCCCCGACTTGCGGCGCGAGGCGACCGGCGACTTCGGACATCGGTGCCAGAAGCGGAAGGCCGCCCCGGTCGTCGGTCACCGTCTCATAGGCGATGCAGGTCGCGCCCGAGGCGATGAGATCGTGGGTCTGGTCCGGATCGGGGGCGAGGTGGAGGTAGGTGAAGAGAACCTGGCCCGGACGGAGGCGCTTGCGCTCGACCGCCTGGGGTTCCTTGACCTTGACGATCATGTCGGCCCTGGCGAAGACCTCTTCCGCCGTATCGATGATCTTCGCCCCGGCGGCGACATAGTCAGCGTCCGCGAACCCAGCACCCATGCCGGCCTTGGTCTCGACCAGGACCTCATGGCCGTGAACAATCGCCTCACGCGCGGCATCCGGGGTCATGCCCACGCGGAATTCCTGCGGCTTGATCTCTTTCGGGCATCCGATCTTCATGTGTCCCTCCCACTGGGTATGTTCTGGCGTCCACGCAAGTTTATCGCGATCCCAAGGCAATGCTTTGAATTCTGCTTGGCAGGCAGCCGCCGCAGTCGTAGATTTCGCTTCGGAATGGATGATTGTGCGAAGATTCTCCGTCGGCCATGGATATTGACGCAACAGACCGCCGAATCCTGACCGTCCTGCAGAAGGATGGCCGGATCACCAATGCCGAACTTTCAGACGCAGTGAATCTGTCGCCATCGGCCTGCCATCGCCGGGTGCAGCGGCTGGAGGACGAGGGTTACATCGCAGGTTACGTGGCTTTGCTGGATGCCCGGCGCATGGGGCGGATGACGACGGTATTCGTCGAGATCACGCTGCAAAGCCAGGCCGAGGACCTGCTGGATGCCTTCGAGCGCGAGGTGGCAAAGGTGCCCGACCTTCTGGAGTGCCATCTGATGGCGGGGACGGCGGATTATCTGCTGAAGCTGATGGCCGAAGACACCGAGGATTTCGCCAGGATTCACCGGCAGTTTCTGTCGCGCCTGCCCGGTGTGCGGCAGATGCAGTCGTCGTTCGCCTTGCGGACCGTGGTGAAGACGACCGCGCTGGCGGTCTAGGCGGCCTGAAGATAGCCGAGGACGGCGCGCCGGGTCCGGTCGGATAGTGCCGAACGGTCGGCCTCATGCGCCTCGCTGGCCGCATCGATCATCCCCCGCAGGATGGCAAGGACGTCCTGGGCGGTGGTTTCCGGTCTTGGAACGGTCAGATCGTTCAGCCGTGCGGCGATCAGGACGGTGATGCGCGACGAGAACTCGGCCGCTTCGGGGTCGGGCGGCAGCTGTGATTGGGCCAGGCTGAGCGTGCGTGACAGCGACGGGCGTTCCAGATAATGCGCGACGATCGCGTCCGACAGGTCCCGCACAAGATGGTTGAGGCTGCGCGCGGCATCGGACGACACGATCCGCTCGACCGCCTGCAGAAGATTGGCGCGTTCGGCCCGGATCAGTGCCGCCAGAAGCGCCGCCTTGCCGGGGAAATACTGGTAGAGCGACCCGATCGAGACGCCTGCCCGGGCCGCAACGGCGTTCGTGGTCACCGCCTCAAGCCCGCGACCCGAACAGATGTCGGCGGCGGCGGCGAGGATGCCATCGACTTTGGCGCGGGAACGCGACTGGCGAGGATGCTTGCGAAGTTCGATCATGCTGTAGGTCTAGGCTGCCAGACCGGATCGGCAAACCGGAAAATGTGGCGAGAATTGGAAATTGATTGTTGCCGCACGCCCAAGTTGCAACGCAAGCCCGCCACGAAATTGCCATACAATCTTTGGTTGCGATCGTCGCTTTTCGAAGGAATTGAAAAACCCCCGGCCAGGGGCGCGGGGGTTGATCGGGCGGGAATTGCTTCCCGAGAGTCGCTGGACGTCTTTACAGACCGCCTTCACGCTGAAGCTTCTTCCGGGCAAGTTTCCTTGCACGGCGCACCGCTTCGGCCTGTTCGCGTGCCTTCTTGACCGAGGGCTTCTCGAAATGCTGCTTGAGCTTCATTTCCCGAAACACCCCTTCGCGCTGAAGTTTCTTCTTCAGGGCACGGAGAGCCTGTTCGACGTTGTTGTCGCGGACGCTGACCTGCATGTGGTTGTCACCACCTTCCTAGGTTAGAGTTGCACTGACTTGTGCAGGCCGCCGGGCTATATCAAGGCGCGGGTGGCTTGTCCACCGCGCAGGAGGAGCGTGCGATGACCGAAAACGAGATTGCGGCGCAAGTGCTGGATGCAGCGCTGCCGCATGTCCCCTTTGACGGATGGTCCGAACGGACGCTGTCGGCTGCGATCCGTGAAGCGGCTGTCCCGGAGAGCCTGGCCCGCGCATGCTTTCCGCGCGGCGGAGTCGATCTTGCGCTGGCCTATCATGCGCGCGGCGATGCCCGGATGGCAGAGATTCTGGCCGCAACGGATCTTTCCGCACTGCGGTTTCGAGACCGGATCGCCCGCGCGGTGCGGGAACGGCTGGGTCTTGCCGACCGCGAGCTTGTGCGTCGCGGAACGACGCTGTTCGCGCTTCCGCATCATGCCGCCGATGGCGCTCGGGCGATCTGGGCAACCGTCGACCGCATCTGGACCGGTCTCGGCGACACCTCGCGGGATCTGAGCTGGTACACCAAGCGCGCCAGCCTGTCGGCGGTCTATGGATCGACAGTGCTGTACTGGCTGGGGGACGATTCCACCGATCATCAGGCCACATGGGACTTTCTGGACCGCCGCATCGACCAGGTCATGCAGGTCGAGAAGTTGAAAGCGGGATGGCGAGACAATCCCCTGGGCAAGGCGTTCATGGCCGGGCCGGGAAAGCTTCTGGACGGCATTCGCGCGCCACGGCTTCCGGATGACCTGCCGGGCCGCCGCTCGGGTTGAAACGCGCAGACAAGGGACCGGAATGACGCTTTCGCACAGCATGCTTGCCGTCGAAATCTCGGGGCCCGGCGGTCCGGAGGTACTGCGGCCCGTGTCGGTTCCTGTGCCGGTGCCGGGACATGGCCAGATCATCATCCGCGTCGCCTATGCCGGGGTGAACCGGCCCGACGCGTTGCAAAGGGCCGGGAGCTATGCCCCGCCACCGTCGGCTTCGCCGCTGCCGGGGCTGGAATGTTCGGGCACCGTGGTGGAAACCGGTCCCGGCGTGACGCGCTGGAAGATCGGCGATCAGGTCTGCGCGCTGTTGCCAGGCGGTGGCTATGCCGAGTACGTCGCGACTCAGGCCGCCCACGCGCTGCCGATCCCCGAAGGAATGTCGATGCGGGACGCGGCCTGTCTGCCCGAAACCTGCTTTACCGTATGGTCGAATGTGGTGATGCGCGGTGGTCTTCAGGCAGGCGAGCGGTTCCTGGTTCACGGCGGCACCAGCGGGATCGGGACGACGGCCATCCAGATCGCTGCGGCCCTCGGCGCCCGCGTGTTCGCCACGGCGGGGTCAGAGGCGAAATGCGATGTCTGCCGGACCCTTGGGGCGGAAGCCGCGTTCAACCATCGTGAGGTCGACTTTGTGTCCGGGATGCGGACGGCGGGCGGGGCGAACCTGATCCTC
>JBIJDO010000238.1:0-5077 GCA_044344105.1 Tabrizicola sp. | reverse complement strand
GGGTTTCAGGAAGGCGACTGGGCGCGGGTTTCCTCTCGCGCCGGGACGATCGTCGTCCCGGTTGCCCACATGGCCGCGCTGAACGAGAACACCGTCTGGACCTGGAATGCGATCGGCAAGCGCAAGGGGGCCTGGGCGCTGGATGCGGACGCGCCGGAGGCGACGACGGGGTTCCTGCTCAATCACCTGATCTCGGAACTCTTGCCGGACCGGGATGGAGTGCGGCTCTCGAACTCCGACCCCGTCACCGGCCAGGCGGCGTGGTTCGACCAGCGGGTGCGGGTGGAGCGGGTGGCGGCCGGGGATCACCCGCGCGGCACGGTGGAGCCCTTGTTCGAAAGCCTTCCCGACCCGCCGCGCACCGGTGGGGGCCGGGGACAAAATTCTTCGAAGAATTTTGCCAAAAGTTTTCGAAAACTTTTGGGCTTGGCGGAGGCCGCGCGATGACCGCCTTGCCGCACGCCACCGCCAGGAAGCTGGGGTTGGTGATCGACCTTGACACCTGCGTCGGCTGCCAGGCCTGCGTCACCGCCTGCAAGGGCTGGAACGACGCCGGGATCGGGCTTTCCGACCAGAACCCCTACGGCGCCGACCCCTCTGGCACCTTCCTGAACCGGGTCCATTCCTATCAGGTCCCCGTCCCCGATGGTCCGGCGCAGGTGGTGACCTTCCCGCGCTCGTGCCTGCACTGCGACAACGCGCCCTGCGTCACCGTCTGCCCGACCGGGGCCAGCTACAAGCGGGCCGAGGACGGGATCGTGCTGGTGAACGAGGACGCCTGCATCGGCTGCGGCCTTTGCGCCTGGGCCTGCCCCTATGGCGCGCGCGAGATGGATGCGGACCAGGGCGTGATGAAGAAATGCACGCTCTGCGTCGACCGCATCTACAACGACCACCTGCCCGAGGAAGACCGCGAGCCCGCCTGCGTCCGCACCTGCCCGACCAACGCCCGCCATTTCGGCGACTTCGCGGACCCGGAGAGCAGGGTGTCAAGGCTGGTGGCCGAACGCCAGGGCTATGACCTGATGCCGGGGATGGGAACGCAGCCCACCAACAAGTACCTGCCGCCGAGGAAGAAGGGGCCGGGGGAGGCAAGTCCCCTCGCACCGCTTCTGGATGTGAAGGCCGATGGCATCGCGGGCTGGCTGGACCGGATGCTGGGGAGGCTTTGACATGCATCCCGCACCTTCGGTCATCCTGTTTTCCACCCTCTCGGGACTGGGTTTCGGGTTCCTCGCCTTTCTGGGCTGGGGGGCGCTCACGCCTTCGGGCTGGACGGCCTTCTTCCTCTGGGGCCTTGGCTATGGGCTTGCAATCGCAGGACTTCTGGCCGCGACCTTCCACCTCGGCAATCCGAGGAACGCCCTGAAAGCCTTCAGCCAATGGCGCACCAGCTGGCTGTCGCGTGAGGCCTGGGCCTCGGTCGCAACGCTGGTCCTGCTGGCCCCGGTCGCCCTGTCCGGCATCTTCGGCTTCGGCCTGCCGATGGCGCTGGGGCAGACCGGCGGTACTCTGGCACTGCTGACGGTCTTCACCACCGCGATGATCTATGCCCAGATCAGGGCCGTGCCGCGCTGGCATCACTGGCTGACGCCGGTCATGTTCCTGACCTTCTCCCTCGCAGGCGGAGCGTTGCTGGCAGGCCGTCCTTGGGCACCTGTCATCCTCCTCGCGGTGGGGGGCGTTCTTCTGGCCCTCTGGCGCGTCGGAGACGGAGCCTTCGCCCGTGCGGGCCAGACGATGGGCACCGCCATCGGCCTTGACCGGCTGGGCGTTCCATCCGTCCTCGACCCCGCGCATACCGCCGGGAACTACCTCAAACGCGAGATGATCTTTGTCGTGGGCCGCAGACATGCCGGCAAGCTGCGCCAGATCGCGCTTGTCCTGGCATCGCTCGCCCCGGCGCTGATCCTGCTTCTGCCGCTGGGGCCGTGGGGCATCGCGCTGGCCGCATTCCTGCATCTGGCGGGCGCGCTGGCGGCGCGCTGGCTGTTCTTTGCCGAAGCCGAGCATGTCGTGGGGCTTTACTACGGCGCGCACGGATGATCCCTTGCGGTCCATGAGCGCCTTCAAGACCTATGACATTCGCGGTCGCCTCGGGATCGACCTGACCGAAACCATCGCCCACCGGATCGCCCAAGCCTTCGCCACGGTGACGGGGGCCGGGGCGGTGGTGCTGGCGCGCGATTGCCGGGAAAGTTCGCCCGCGCTGGCCGATGCGGTGGCGGCCGGACTGGTCGCATCCGGAGTGCGGGTCCTCGACCTCGGGCTTGCCGGGACCGAGGAGATGTATTTTGCCACCGCGCACCTGAAGGCGGACGGCGGCATCTGTGTCACCGCCTCGCACAATCCCCGCGAATACAACGGGATGAAACTGGTGGGGCGGGGCGCGGTGCCGCTTCGGGATGCGGATTTCGCGCAGATCAGGGCGCTGACCGAGGCAGGCCATGATCCGGACGCCCAGCCCGGCGGTGGGCGCGAGGATCGCTCGGCCGTCCGGGCGGACTATGTGGCGCATGTCGCAGCCCTGGTCGGCGCAGACCGGATCGGACCCCTGCGGCTGGTGGTGAATGCCGGGAACGGGGCCGCGGGACCGACGCTGGATGCGCTGGCCGAGGGGCTGGCACGACGGGGCGCGCGGCTTGACCTGGTGCGGATGCACCACGACCCCGATGGCCGCTTTCCGAACGGCATCCCGAACCCGCTTCTGCCGGAAAACCGCCCGGTGACGGCAGAGGTGGTGCGCGCGCAAGGGGCGGATTTCGGGGTGGCCTTCGACGGCGACTTCGACCGCTGCTTCCTCTTTGACGGCGCGGGCGGCTTTGTCGACGGCGAACATGTCGTGGCCCTACTGGCCGCTGCCCATCTGGCAACCGAGCCGGGGGCGACGATCGTGCATGATCCACGGGTGATCTGGGCGGTCGAGGATGCAGTGCAGCGGGGCGGGGGGCGTTCGGTTCTGGCCCCCACGGGCCATGTCTTCCTGAAAGCCGCGATGCGACGCGAAAGCGCGGTCTACGGCGGCGAGATGTCGGCGCACCACTACTTCCGCGGTTTCATGGCCTGCGATTCCGGGATGATCCCCTGGCTTCTTGTCGCGCGGCTGGTGTCGCAATCCGGGCAAAGCCTGACCGACCTCGTCGGTGCGATGCGGCGCGATTTTCCGTCTTCGGGCGAGATCAATTTCCGGGTGGACGACCTGCCTGCCGTGGTCCGTCGGGTGGAAACGGCCCTGCAACCCCTGGCGCGCAGCACGGACCGGACCGACGGGCTGGGCCTTGATTTCGACGACTGGCGGCTCAACCTCCGGGCGTCGAACACCGAACCGCTGCTGCGCCTGAACGTCGAGGCCAGGGGGGACGCGGGCCTTGTGGCCGAAGCCGTGGCGCGCGTCCGCAGCTTGATCGAAGGCTGATGCAGCGGCACAGCCTGATGCGGGGCCCGGTCCTTCAGCCGGAGCAAAGACCGCCCGGTCCGGGCAGGCGTCAGGCCGAGACGGCTGCCGCAGCACGCTTGCGCAGCATGGGCCAGCCGCGCCGGAAGACCGGGATCGGCGGCAGATCCTCGGCCAGCGACTGCAGCGCTGCCTCGCGCCGCTTCAGGCGATAGATTTCTGCACGGATTTCCGTCAGTTCGTCGGTCAGGGTCAAGCGGGACTGTGCCATGATGATCCTCATTTGTTCTGTCTGGTCAGCATCGACTCGATTCCTGAAAACTTTGCTAAGCGGTCGCACCCATCGATCGGTCACGCGGTTCACCCGCACCGCTTGATCTTTGCCCCGCGGCGCGGCAGGGTCGCATCGACGACTGAAGGCGGAAAGTCATGTGGAACTTCAGCATTGCCAGGTCGCTGGGCCTGATGATCCGGACGGCACCCTTCATCCTGTTCCGCGTGGTCGTCTATTTCGGGGTCACGGTGGCGCTGATCCTCTTGACCGGAGCCGGGGCCGGGATCGGCTATGGCGTCGGCTATTTCGGTGACGACGACTTTCAGGCGACCAGCACCTTCTGGGGCGGTGCTGCCGGATTTGGCCTGACGGGCGGGATCCTCTTCTTCCTGCGCGACTATTTTCTGTACCTAGTGAAGGCCGGGCACATCGCCGTCATGGTCGAATACCTGGAGGGCCGGCCCGTGCCCCTAGGGCTGGGACAGATTGCCTTCGCGCGGTCCGTCGTCACCGGGCGCTTCGGCCAGGCCTCGGCGCTCTTCGCGCTCGACCAGCTGGTCAAGGGCGTGATCAACCTGATCACCGGGCTTGTCGAGGGGCTGATGTCGATCCTGCCGATCCCCGGACTTGACCGGGTGATGGGCCTTCTGCGCGCCTTTCTGCGGATTGCCGTCGGGCTGGTCGACGAGGTGGTCCTTGCCCATGCGATCCGCACCCGGTCGGAGAACGCCTGGGAAGCGGCGCATGACGGGCTGGTGCTCTATGCCCAGAACGCCCGGCCGATCCTGGTGAATGCCGCCTGGCTGACGCTGATCTCGTGGATCCTTGCCGCGCTGGTCTTCGTCCTGATGCTGGCACCTGCGGGGGCCCTGGTCTGGCTGCTGCCCGGCGACAGTTCGGCCGGGCTTTTCGTCTTTGCCGTCGTTTTCGCCTGGGCCGTCAAGGCCGCCGTGATCGAGCCCTTCACGCTGGCCTGCATGCTCCAGGTCTTTTTCCGGGTCACCGAAGGTCAGGAACCGCTGCCCGAATGGCGCGGACGGCTGACGCAGGTGTCCGACAAGTTCCGCCAGCTTGGCGAAAGGGCGGTGGGCTGGTCGCCGATGCGGTCGCCCGACCCGTGACCACGATGCCAGCATCGCCGCCAAATCCATGAAATCACTGTGATGGGCCGTTGCGGGCCTCTGGCTTCTGTGGCAAGACTTCGCGCATGGCAACCAGACCGATGAGTTCAGAATGAGCGAATTCGCCACCCGCCGCGTGATGATGGTGGATACGCAGGTCCGCCCGTCGGATGTGACCAAATTCCCGATCATCGACGCCCTGCTGTCCGTCCCGCGCGAGACCTATGTGCCCGACGACAAGCGCGAGGCGGCCTATGTCGGCGAGAACCTGACGATCGCGCCCGACCG
>JBIJDO010000237.1:0-5079 GCA_044344105.1 Tabrizicola sp. | reverse complement strand
CTGTCGGCCACCCGCAACCCGTCGACACCGATCACCCTGGCCTCGGGATCGACCACCGCCATCGGGTCCGACGCCCGCCCCATCCGCGCCGTGCCGCAGGGGTGATAGGCGCTTTCGACATGCTCGCGCAGGAAATCGTCCAGTTCTGCATCACTGACGACCCCCGGCCCCGGCTGCAATTCCGCCTTGAGATAGGGCTGGAACGCCGCCTGCCCGAAGATCTCGCGCGTCAGGCGGATCGCGGTGCGGAAATCCTCCCAGTCCTCGGGGTGCGACATGTAGTTGAAGCGGATGACCGGCGCATCGGTCGGATTGCCCGACCTCAAGGTCACCGTGCCGCGCGACTTTGACCGCATCGGTCCGGTATGGGCCTGAAACCCGTGTCCCGCCGCGATGGCCTTGCCGTCATAGCGCACCGCGATGGGCAGGAAATGATACTGGATGTCGGGGTATTCCACCCCGGCTTTCGACCGGATGAAGGCGCAGGCCTCGAACTGGTTCGACGCCCCCGGACCCTTGCCCGCCAGCAGCCATTGCGCCCCGACCCAGGCCTTGCCCCAGAGGTTCCAGTACTTGTAAAGGGTTATCGGCTGGCTGGCCGAAAACTGCATGTAGATTTCCAGATGGTCCTGCAGGTTCGCGCCCACGCCGGGCCGGTCCGCCACCACCTCGACCCCGTGCTCGCGAAGATGCGCCGCCGGGCCGATCCCCGACAGCATCAGAAGCTTCGGCGTGTTGATCGACGAGGCCGCCAGGATCACCTCGCGCCCCGCCCGGATCACCTCGCGCCCCGCCCGCGTGTCGACCTCGATCCCCACGGCGCGCTTGCCCTCCAGCACCACCCGCCGGGCAAAGCCCCGCAGCAGGTGCACATTCCCCCCCGCCATCGCGGGCTTGAGATAGGCATTCGCCGCCGACCAGCGCCGGCTTTTCCAGATCGTCGCCTCGAACGGGCCAAAGCCCTCCTGCTGCTGGCCGTTATAGTCCGCCGTGACCGGATAGCCCGCCTGCCGCCCCGCCTCGATGAAGGCGTCGAACAAGGGGTTCTCCCGCCGCCCCCGCGTCACGTGCAACGGGCCGTCCAGGCCCCGGAACTCCGGCCCGGACCCGCCGTGCGAGGCTTCCATCCGCTTGAAATACGGGAGAACATCGGCATAGGCCCAGCCGTCCGCCCCCATCTCGGCCCAGGTGTCGAAATCCCGCGCGTGGCCCCGGACATAGACCATCCCGTTGATGGATGACGACCCCCCGATCACCTTGCCGCGCGGTGTCGCCAGCCTCCGGCCCCCCAGATGCGGCTCGGGCTCCGTCGCGAAGCCCCAGTCGTAAAGCCCCATGTTCATCGGGTAGCTGAGCGCCCCCGGCATCTGGATGAACGGCCCGGCATCCGATCCGCCATGCTCGATCAGCGTCACCCGCCTGCCCGCCTCGGCCAGCCGGTAGGCCAGCGCGCAGCCTGCCGATCCCGCACCGACGATGACATAATCCGCGTGCATGTCAGGCCCCCCGCCGCAGTTCGGCGTCCAGGAGCCGCAAGGCCAGCGCCACCGCCGCCGCCCCGTCCGGCGCGCCCGATTTCAGCACCTCGCGCAGGTACAGCCCGTCGATCATCGCCCCGAGCGATTCGGCGATCTCGCCCGCCCGCCCCGGAGCCACGGGCCGCAGGGCCGCAACCAGGTTCGACCGGAGCCGCCCCTGATAGATCGCCAGAAGCCGCTTCGCCTCGGGCACGGTCTGCGCCAGCACCCAGAAGTTCAGCCATGCCCCGACCGCCTCGCGGCGGAAGTTGCCGGGGCTGAACGAGGCCCGCAGAATCGCCCGGATCCGCCCCTCCGGCCCCTCCGCTGCGGCCAGCGCGCCCCGCACCTCGGCCCCGTAAAGCGTCATGATGTGGCGCATCGCGGCCAGGAACATCTCTTCCTTGGACCCGAAATAGTGGTGCGCCAGCGCAGGCGACATGCCCGCCCGCCGGGCGATCTGGCTGACCGTCACATCCAGCGACCCGGCCCTGCCGATCTCGACAATCGTGGCTTTTACCAGCGCTTCCTTGCGGATAGGCTCCATCCCAAGCTTCGGCATGTCGGTGCGGCCCCAGAAATCTCTTGCCAAACCGAAGTAGGGCGAAGTTTATTGACTCGTCAATCAACAAAAAACCACCGGGGAGTGCCCATGTCCATCCGTTCCACCCTTCTGACCACCGTCGTCACCTTCGCACTGGCCGGATCGGCCTTTGCCCAGGAAGCCTGCGACAAGATCGTCTTTTCCGATGTCGGCTGGACCGACATCACCGCGACCACCGCTGCCACCACCCTTGTCCTCGAAGCGCTCGGCTACGAGACCGAGACCAAGGTCCTCTCGGTCCCCGTCACCTACACCGGCCTCGCCGAAGGCGATGTCGATGTGTTCCTGGGCAACTGGATGCCGACGATGGAGGCCGACCTCGCCCCGCACCGCGACGCAGGGAAAGTCGAAACCGTCCGCACCAACCTGGAAGGCGCCAAGTACACCCTGGCCACCAACGAGGCCGGGGCCGCGCTTGGCATCAAGGATTTCAAGGACATCGCCGCCAACAAGGACGCGCTGGAAGGCCAGATCTACGGCATCGAGCCCGGCAATGACGGCAACCGCCTGATCCTTGACATGATCGCCTCGGGTCCCTTCGGCCTTGACGGGTTCGAGGTGGTGGAATCCTCCGAACAGGGGATGCTCGCCGAGGTGGCAAAGCGCACCGAAGCCGGCCAGCCGATCATCTTCCTCGGCTGGGAACCGCATCCGATGAACGCCAACTTCAAGATGACCTACCTGACCGGCGGCGACGACTACTTCGGGCCGAACTTCGGCGGCGCGGTGGTCGACACCAACGTCCGTGCGGGCTATGTCGCGGAATGCCCGAACCAGGGCAAACTGTTGCAGAACCTGTCGTTCTCGCTGGCCATGGAGAACGAGATCATGGGCAAGATCCTGAACGACGGCGAGGACCCGGCGGACGCCGCCAAGGCCTGGCTTGCCGCCAACCCCGATGCCTGGAAACCCTGGCTGGACGGCGTGACCACCAAGGACGGCGGCGACGCCGTGGCGGCGGTGGAGGCCGCACTCCAGTAAACCAGATCAAGGCCCCGGGACCCAACCCGGGGCCGCTTTCGGCCTGACGGGGGACAGCGATGGACTGGCTGACGGACTACAAGATCCCGGTCGGCAAGGTGGCGAAGTCCATCTTCGACTGGATGAAGGACAACCTCTCGCCGCTGTTCGACGCCATCTCGACCGTGAGGGACGCGATGATCGCGGGGATCCTGTGGCTGTTGCAGACCCCGCATCCGCTTGTGATCGTGGCCCTGTTCCTGGCTCTCACCTGGTATCTGCAGCGCAGCTGGAAGGTCTGCCTCGGCGTCCTGCTGGGGTTCCTCTTCATCCTGAACCAGGGCTACTGGGAGGAGACCACCGAAAGCCTGACGCTGATCCTGTCGGCCTGCGTGGTCTGCATGGGGCTCGGCGTGCCGATCGGCATCGCCGCCGCGCATCGGCCCCGGCTCTACACCGCGATGGTGCCGATCCTCGACCTGATGCAGACCCTGCCGACCTTCGTCTACCTGATCCCGGCCATCGTCTTCTTCGGCCTCGGCATGGTGCCCGGCCTGATCGCGACGGTGATCTTCGTTCTGCCCGCGCCGATCCGCCTCACGCATCTTGGCGTCTCCTCCACCCCCAATGCCCTTCTGGAGGCCGCAACGGCGTTCGGGGCAACCCCGAAGCAGCGGCTCTGGAAAGTGGAACTGCCCTGGGCGATGCCGCAGATCATGGCGGGCCTGAACCAGACCATCATGTTGTCGCTGTCGATGGTCGTGATCGCGGCCCTGGTCGGCGCGAACGGGCTGGGCGTCCCGGTCGTCCGCGCGCTGAACTCGGTCAACACCGCGCTTGGGTTTGAATCGGGTTTCATCATCGTCGTGGTGGCCATCCTTCTCGACCGCATGCTGAGGGTGTCGAAATGACCGCTTCCACCAGCCGCGCCGCCGTTGAATTCGACAAGGTCAGCATCGTCTTCGGCGACAACCCCGACCGCGCCCTGCCGCTGATGGACCAGGGCAAGACCCGTGCCGAAGTGCAGCAGGCCTGCAACCAGGTCCTTGGCGTCCACGACTGCTCGCTGACGGTGGCCGAGGGCGAAATCCTTGTGCTGATGGGGCTTTCCGGATCCGGCAAGTCGACGCTCCTGCGCGGGGTCAATGCGCTGAACCCGGTCGTGCGGGGTGAGGTCCGGGTGCTCGAGGGCGACCGGATGGTCTCGGTGACGAAGGCCAACGCGGAAACGCTGCGCCGTCTCCGCGCCACCCGGATCGCGATGGTGTTCCAGCAATTCGGCCTGCTGCCCTGGCGCACGGTGCGGGAAAACGTCGGCCTCGGGCTCGAGCTTGCGGGCCTTTCGCCGGAAGCGCGGAAACCCCGCGTCGATGCCCAGCTGGAGCTGGTGAATCTTTCCCAATGGGCCGAGCGCAAGGTGGGAGAGCTGTCCGGCGGGATGCAGCAGCGCGTCGGTCTGGCGCGCGCCTTTGTCACCGACGCGCCGATCCTCCTGATGGACGAACCCTTCTCGGCCCTCGACCCCCTGATCCGCACCAAGCTGCAGGACGAGCTTCTGGACCTGCAGGCCAAGCTGAAGCGCACCATCGTCTTCGTCAGCCACGACCTTGACGAGGCGTTCAAGATCGGCAACCGGATCGCGCTGATGGAGGGCGGGCGGATCGTCCAGTGCGGCACCGCGCGCGAGATCATCGCCAATCCGGTCAGCGACTATGTGGCCGATTTCGTTGCCCACATGAACCCGCTCGGGGTGCTGACCGCACGCGACGTGATGGAGCCGGGCACGGCCTCGGCCACTGCCCGCGAGCTGCCCGCCGAAACGCCGGTCAAGGACATCATGGACCTGATGAGCCAGGGCGTCGCCGAACTGGTGGTCACCGACAACGGCCGCAACCTCGGCATGATCCGGACCGCCGGGCTGATGGCCAAACTGATCAATCCGCGCGGCTAGGGCCCCTCGTCGAGCACTTCGTGCACTCCTCGGATGGGTTGCGCCCC
>JBIJDO010000018.1:0-16873 GCA_044344105.1 Tabrizicola sp. | reverse complement strand
CATGTCGGACGCTCGCGGGTCTGGGGGCAGGTCGAGCTTGCCTCGGGCGAGGTGCGCCAGCTGCGGCATGTCCGGGACCCGATGGGTCCGCCGATCAAGCATTGGCTGGACCGGGAGGAGCCTGTGGTCGGCCTTCGGCTGCCGCACTGGCCGGAGGCGGTCGCGCTGGCCATAGCCGCGCATGACCGCTTTCCGGGACACGGGATCGTCGGCTGGGACCTGTTTCTGACCGAGGCGGGACCGATCCTGGGCGAGGGCAACCGCAACCCGCTTCCGGTCTATCAGAATGTCACCCTGCGCGGGCTGCTGGCCCCCGACATGCGGCCGCTATACCTGGCGGCGCTGGAGCGCGCCAACGACCTGCGCAGGGGCGCGCGGGCCGAACGCAGCTGAAGGGCACCCCGGCGGCCGGAAACGCCCGATGTCCGACGGCCGCGGGGTCAGGTGTCGGGCGGCAAGTCCGGTCATTCGATCCTTGGGCCACAAAGGCCGGAGCGCGCGAACCGACGCCGCCAACGGCCGGAGTTGAGGCGACAGATCGGTCGGAATCCGCGCATTGTGCCACAATCCGGCCCAAAGCCCGGCATAGAACGGTATGGTCTGTCCGCAGACTCATCTCAGGAGCCAAAGACATGTCTCGATTTCTTCTTGCCCTTCCCCTAGTCGCCCTGTCGATTGCCGCCTGCACCCCGGCCCAACAGACCACGGCGCTTGGTGCCGTGGGTGGCGCTGCCGTCGGGGCGGCGGTGTCCTCGGATGCGGACCGCGACAAGGGCGCGCTGGTCGGCGCGCTGGTTGGCGGCGCTGCGGCCACCCTGCTTGGACCGGCGACGAGCCCCGGCAAGTGCCGCTACCGCGACGCCTACGGCCGGGAATACATCGCAGCCTGCTGATCGATCACAGCCATCGCCCCGGTCGGTTGTCCGGCCGGGGCCCTGCCCCTTTCCGCAGCAGAACCGGATGCATGTACTTTCAGGCGTGCCTGCCGCGAGTTCGGCCTTTGCATTCGCCCCTTTCGCCGCATAGGGCGAGCCGATAGAACCGTTTGGCAGTTCCAGGCGGTTCAGAATGTCCGACCCATCCGCAGGCGTTGACCTTGCCTCTGTCACCGTCCGGCTGGGGGGGCGGCTTGTCCTTGACGCCGTCACGCTGCGCCTGACCGAAGCGCGGATCGGGGTCCTGGGGCGGAACGGCTCGGGCAAGACCACGCTTCTGCGGCTGATTGCCGGTCTCTTGCACCCGGACCGGGGTCAGGTGGCGGTCGATGGGTTCGACCCGGCCACCGACCGCAAGGCGGCCCTTTCCGCCCTTGGCATCCTGTTTCAGAATCCGGACCACCAGATCCTGTTTCCGACGGTGGAAGAGGAACTTGCCTTCGGGCTTTTGCAGCTGGGCCTTGGCCGCACGGAGGCCGAAGGGCGGGTGCAGGCGACGCTCGCCGCCGAGGGCCGCGCCCACTGGGCGAAGGCACCGGTCACGAGCCTTAGCCAGGGGCAGAGGCACTACCTCTGCCTCATGGCGGTCCTGATGATGGAGCCGCGGACCATCCTTCTGGACGAGCCGCTGGCCGGGCTGGACCTGCCGACGCAAATCCGGCTTGCCCGCCGCTTTGCCGCCCTGCCGCAGCGGCTGGTCATCGTCACCCATGATCCGGCCGTGCTGGCCGGTGTGGACCGCGTCCTTTGGCTGGAGGCCGGGCGCATCGTGGCGGATGGCCCGCCGGCCGGGGTTCTGCCCGCCTTCACCGCCGACATGGCCCGGATCGGAGCGCAGGATGCTGACGCTGACCTCGCCAGTTGAAACCTGGGCGCACCGGCTGCCTGCGGGCGGCAAGCTCATGGCGCTGGCCGTGGCGACGACGGTGCTGTTTGCGATGGGGCTGGCACTGGCAGTGGCCCTGGCGCTTTATGCCAGCGGCGGTCCGCCGTTCGCGCTGACCGGGGCCCGGCTTCTGCGACCGCTCTGGCCCTTCGTGCTGGTGGTCGGGCTCTGGCATCTCTGGACCGGCAACCCGGAGGGCGGGCTCGTGATCGTGCTGCGCATGATCATTGCCGTGGCGCTGGCGAACTTCGTCACCATGACGACGCGCCTCTCGGACATGATCGCGGTGTTTCAATGGCTTGCCTCACCCCTGCAGGCGTTCGGCCTGCCGCCGCGCAGGCTGGCGCTGGCCTTTGCGTTGGTGATCCGCTTCGTGCCGGTGATGCTGGAGCGGATGGCGGTGATCTCGGCAAGCTGGCGGGCGCGGTCTCCGAAGCGTCCGGGATGGCGGGTGCTGGTCCCGGCGACGCTGGCCGCCCTTGACGATGCGGACCATGTCGCCGAAGCCTTGCGGGCGCGCGGCGGGGCTGGTTAAAGGGCGGGCCAGCAGAGAACTGGCGCCACAAGGGGAGCCACCATGGAACGCAATCTGACCCATATCGCCCTGTTCGCCGCGCTGATCGCGGTTCTGGGCCTGATCCCGAAGATCGACCTCGCGGGCGGGGTGCCGATCACCGCGCAGTCGCTGGGGATCATGCTTTGCGGGACGGTGCTGGGGGCAAGGCGCGGGGCGCTGGCGGTGGTCTTGTTCCTGGCGCTGGTGGCCGCTGGCCTGCCGCTTCTGTCCGGTGGACGCGGCGGGATCGGCGTCTTCGCCACGCCCTCGGTCGGGTTCCTGATCGGGTTTCCCTTTGCGGCTTTCGTCACGGGCTGGTTCATGGAGCGGACGACCCTGTCCCCGGCGGTTGCCGCGACTGCGGCGTCGGTCATCGGCGGGATCGGCGTGTTGTATGTCTTCGGGATCATCGGCATCGCGCAGATGACCGGGGTCAGCCTCCGCGAGGCCTCGCTTGGGGCGGCCCTCGCCTTCCTGCCAGGCGATGTGGTCAAGGCGGTGATCGCGGGTCTGGTGACGCAGAGCCTGGCGCGGATGCGTCCGGCTTCGCTGCTGTCGCGCGCCTAAGACCGAGCGGCTTCGACCAGAAGCGCGGTTCCGATGCCGCCTGCGGCAGCAATGGCGGCAAGGCCGTGGCCACTCTTGAGACCGTGGAAGAGCCGCACGGCAAGGATTGCGCCGGAGGCGCCGATCGGGTGCCCCCGTGCAAGGCCGCCGCCTGCCGGATTGACGATGGCCGGGTCGAGCCCGGCCCCGTCGATGACTGCCATGGCCTGAACGGCATAGGCCTCCATGATCTCGGCCTGCGCCAGAAGCTCGCCGCTCCAGATGCGCCGGATGGCGGCTATGGGGGCAAGGCCGGGCTCTTCGGGGTTGCCCCCGACCGTTGCGCCCGCGATCAGGGCGAGACCCTGGCCTTTGCCGATGCGGTCCGAGACGACAAGGCAGACCGCGGCGGCATCGGCAGCGACGGCGGCAGTGGCAGCGGTGATGTCGCCCGCAAGGACGGGGGCGCGGGCAAGGAGTCTGGGTCCAAGGAGGCGCGGGAAGGCGTCCCCGGTGATACCGGCAACCGGCACGATTTCGGCACCAAGATCGGCGACAAGGGCCTTTGCGTGACTGCTTGCCGCCCAGGCCTCTTGCCTTGACCGGGAAATTCCAAGGCGCGTCGTCAGCATGTCTGCGGCCACCGCCATGTCCGGATCACGGTCGGGCCAGGGGGTAAAGCGGGCCTGATCGTAGGGCACGGGCGGACCACCATCGGGGTCGGTCGCCAGACGCAGCGGGCGCCGGGAGTAGCTTTCGACGCCACCGGCGAGAACGACATCGGCCGCCCCGCTGTCGACCAGCGCCCTGGCCAGAAGGATCGCGTCGAGGCCCCCGGCGCATTGCCGGTCGGTGGTGAGGCCGGCCACGGTCTCGGGCAGGCCCGCGGCCAGAGCCGCACGGCGCGCCGGGTTGCCCCCGGCACCCAGCGCATTCGAGAGGATGACCTCGTCGACCTGTTCGGGTACGATCCCGGCATCGGCGAGACAGGCAAGCAGGATCGGCGCGGCAAGCTCTTCGAGAGTCAGCCGGGCGAAAGCACCGCCGCGCGGCACGACGGCGGTGCGACGGGCAGCGATCAGGCGGGCCACGGCAGAGCCTCAAGCGCCCTGAAGTCGGTCTTGCCGGAGGGCAGGACAGGCCATTCGGCCCGCCAGATCACCGACCTGGGGCATTTGAGCGGGCCGAGTGTCCGGCGCAGGGCCGACAGGATTGCGGGTTCCTTTGCGGGGTCACCCTGCAGGATGGCGATGAGCGCGTGGCCGCGTTTGGGGTCGGGAACGGGCAGGACGGCAGCGCGGGTGATGCCGGGGAGGGATTCAAGAAGCGCCTCGACTTCCTCGGGGAAGACGTTCTGGTCGGCCACCGTGACCATCCGGCCCGCGCGGCCCCTCAGATAGAGGTGGCCGTTGTCGAGGTGCCCGATCTCGCCCACGGAGAGCCAGCCTTCACGCCATCGGGTTGGTGCGGTTGCGGGATTGAGCGCTGACGCGCAAGCCTTTTGTCTCGCCTCTGCGCGTGAAGAACGCGCAACCGGCTCGGACGTGGCTCCGGTGGGGATACTTGAGGACATGAAATGGGCCGGGGCGTAACCGAGAAAGAGGTAGGGGCTCTTGACCCAGACCTCGCCGTTCGGGTCAAGCTGCAGGTCCACGCCGGGATAGGGGCGGCCGACCGAGGCGGCGGGGGTCGTCGCGTCCGAAAGGGTGATGAAGCTGGTCTCGGCGGCACCGTAGAATTCCCGGACCTCTGCGGCGGGGGCGAGGATGGCGAGGCGGGTGCGCAGTGCGGGGTCAAGCTTGGAGCCGCCGACCAGGATCAGCCCAAGATCGGGAAGCGTGCCGCTGCCGTCCAGCAGGCGCAGTTGTGCAGGCGTGGCGTAGAGATGGGTGATCCTGCGGGCTCTCAACGCGGCACATTGCCGGTCGGGGCGGAGATCGGCGAGAAGATGGACCTCGGCGCCGAGATGCAGGCCCTCGATCGCGCCGTAGAGCGATAGGGAATGGATCAGGCGACCGAGGACGGCAACACGTGCGCCAGGGCCGATCCCGAAGGTCGCGTTGACGGCAAAGCTGGCGGTCCACGAACCCTGCGTGCGGCGGATGCGGCGAGGTTGGCCGGTGGAGCCGGAGGTGAGGGTTTCCAGGATCGGCTGGTCCAGCCCTTCCGGCGGCGGCTGATCGGGCGCGCCGATGCGGAAGGCGGCAAGACCGATGGCAGCGGCAAGGCCTTGCGGGCTGTCGGGAAGGACGGCATCGACCCCGGACTGCCGCAAGACCTCGGTCCCGGCCCTGTCGAAGAGCCGGGCCATCGCATGCCAGCCGAACCGGTCGGTCATGCCGTTAGAAGGCTGGCGATCCGGCGCAGCGCCAGCAGGTAGCCGTCGGTGCCGCAGCCCGCGATCACCCCGTCGGCGCGCTGGCTGACAAAGGAGTGGTGGCGGAACGCCTCGCGCTTGTGGATGTTGGAGATATGCACCTCGATCACCGGGCCGTCGAAGGCGTTGAGCGCGTCGAGGATCGCCACGGAGCTGTGCGAATAGGCACCGGGATTCAGGATGACGGCGGCAGAGGTTCCGCGTGCCTCTTGGATCCAGTCGACCAGCTGGCCTTCGTGGTTCGACTGCAGCGCCTTGACGCGAAGCCCCAGGTCCTCGGCCAGTTCGGCCACCCGCGCGGCCACGTCCTCAAGCGTCTCGCGGCCGTAGATCTCGGGCTGCCGGAGACCGAGAAGGTTCAGGTTCGGGCCGTTCAGCAGGGTGACAAGCTTCGACATCGGACGTCCGCGCGTTCAGGGTCGCGCGACCTTAGCCGAAAGCACGAGAGGGGCAAAGCTTTCAAAAAAAGTGGCGGCTTTCCGGGCACCTGATTGCAACAGGTCGGAAAGCCGCCAAGGGAGACACCGGTTGCCCCGTCGGGCGAAGGTCAGGCGACTTTCTCCAGCACCAGTTCGGGCAGGATACCCAGGGCGCGGACGACCTCGCGCGTCAGCTGCGGGCGGTTCAGCGTGTAGAAATGCAGGTCCCGGACGCCGCCCCGGATCAGCCGGTCGCAAAGCGAGGTGCATTGCGTCAGCGCCAGAAGCTCTTCGCGCCCGTCGCGGGCGGCCATGGTGAAGGCCTCGTCCAGCCGGGCGGGAACGCTGGTGCCGCAGCGGCGGGCGAAGGTCTTGGCACCCGCCCACGAGGTGATCGGCAGGATGCCGGGGATGATCGGAGCCGTGATCCCCGCTGCGGCGCAGGCGTCGCGGAAGCGGAAGAAGGTGTCGGAGTCGAAGAAGAACTGGGTGATGGCCGAAGAAGCCCCGGCATCGATCTTGCGCTTCAGCCAGGTCACGTCAGCGGACCTGTCGGCGGCGTCCGGGTGGGGTTCGGGGTAGGCCCCGACCCGGATCTTGAACTTGCCGCTGCGGGCAAGCTGCGCGACCAGATCGACCGAATTGGCGAAACCCAGGGGATGCGGAACGAAGCGGGCAGCGCCTTTCGGAGCATCGCCGCGAAGCGCGACGATCTCGGTTACCCCGGCAGCGGCATAGGCCTCGGCGATGGCAAGGGTTTCGGTCCGGGTGGCATCGACGCAGGTCAGATGCGCGGCAACGGGGAGCCCGTAGTTGCGCTGGATGGTCGTGACCGCCTCATGCGTGAGCGTCCGCGTCGTGCCGCCCGCGCCGTAGGTCACGGACACGAAGGACGGCTGCATCGGTGCCAGGGCCTGCACGGTTTCCCACAGCCGGAACGAGGCGTCGAGCGACTGCGGCGGGAAGAATTCGAAACTGATGCGCGGGGCGGTCGTGGGCGTGGTCATGGCGGTCTCCTTCGCGAACACCCTTGTCCCCGATTTCGCGATGTGAGACAAATTCATAATTCTCACGATCTTGATGAGGATCATTCATGTACGTCGAGTTGCGGCATCTGCGGACGATCCGTGCCATCCAGCAGGCCGGAGGGCTGGCCCGGGCGGCGGACATGCTGAACATGACCCAGTCCGCCCTGTCGCATCAGGTGAAGGGGCTGGAGGATCAGGCGGGGATGGAGCTGTTCGTCCGGCGGTCGAAACCGATGCGGCTGTCGGCAGCAGGGGTCAGGATGCTGCGCGCGGCGGAACGTATCCTGCCCGAAATCGACGCGATGGAGGAGGAGTTCCGCAACTTGCGGGCGGGGCGGACGGGGCGGCTGCACATCGCCATCGAATGCCACGCCTGTTTCGACTGGCTGTTCCCGGTGCTGGAGCTCTTCCGTCATGCCTGGCCGGAGATCGACGTGGACATCCGGGCGGGCCTTGCCTTCGAGGCGCTGCCCGCGCTGAACCGCGAGGATGTGGACCTGGTGATCAGTTCCGACCGCGAACCGCCGCCGGGGATCGTGTTCAACCCCCTTTTCGACTATCACCCCACATTTGTCGGATCGGCGCAGAACCCCCTGGCGGCGAAGGATTTCATCACGGCTGAGGACTTTCGGGACCAGGTGCTGATCACCTATCCGGTGGCCCGCGACAAGCTGGACGTCTTCACCGAGATCCTGACGCCCGCGAAGGTGGAGCCCCGGGCGCAACGGACGGCGGAACTGACGGCGGTGATCCTGATGCTGGTCGGATCGAACCGGGGGGTGGCGGTGCTTCCGGACTGGGTGATGCGCGAGGTCAAGACGAACGCCGACTACATCACGCGTCCCCTGGGGCCCGAGGTGGTGACGAAGCGGATGTATGCGGCGACGCGGGAGGAGGATGCGGCCAGGCCTTATGTCGCGCATTTCCTGCGGCTGGCGCGGTCCGAGCCGGTGAAGCTGCAGCGCGGGTGACGCCTCCTCGTTCGACTTCGTCTCCTCGTCGGGTGTCAAGCGAGGAGGAACGAAGTCCCCGACGAGCCTTACGCGCGGATCGTCTCGGCCATCGCTTTGAAAAGCGAGTCATTCGCCGCGATCAGAGCGCCGTCGAGCGGATCGGAGCCCTCTCGCAGGCCCTGGACCAGGCCACCGGCCTCTTTCACCAGAAGGATGCCTGCCGCCACGTCCCAGGCGTTCAGGTCCCGCTCCCAGTAGCCGTCGAAGCGGCCTGCGGCGACATAGGCAAGGTCAAGCGAGGCCGCGCCCCAGCGCCGCACGCCTGCGCAGGCGGGCATCAGACGGCCAAGATCCTTCAGCATCGCTGGCAAGGTCGCCCGTGGCCCCCAGGGAATGCCGGTCGCAAAAACGGCCTCGGGCATCGCACGGCGGCCCGAAACGCGCAGGCGGCGGTTGTCGTTCAGCCAGGCCCCGGCACCCTTTTCGGCCCAGAACATCTCGTCCTTGGCCGGATCGTAGACGACGGCCGAGACGATCTCGCCCTTGTGCTCCAGCGCGATGGAGACCGCCCAGTGCGGCATTCCGTGCAGGAAGTTGGTGGTCCCGTCGAGGGGATCGACCAGCCAGCGCCGGGTCGGGTCTGCCCCCGGCGTCGCCCCGGTTTCCTCGCCCAGCCAGCCATAGGTCGGGCGCCCGCCGAGGAGGTCCTCCTTGATCAGCCGTTCCGCCTCGCGGTCGGCTTTCGAGACGAAATCCCCCGGCCCCTTGGTCGAGACCTGCAGGTTCTCCACCTCGCGGAAGTCCTTGACCAGACTGCGGCCGGCCTTGCGGGCCGCCTTGATCATCAGGTTGAGGTTGGCCGAGCCCTGCATCTTCCGCTCCCGCAGCGTTTCCAGCCCGGCGCTATAGCGGGTCGGGTCCGGGAAAGAAAGGGGCGGGGAACGAATGCCTCCGGGACCTACTGGACGATCACCACCCGGGTGTTTTCCATGCCTTCGGACCTGACCATGTCGAACAGCACTTCCGCGTTCTTCGGATCCAGCCGGACGCAGCCGTTCGACGCGGGCGCGCCAAGCCCTTTGACCTGATCGGTGCCGTGGATGGCGTAGTTGCCGTCGTAGAAGATCGCAAAGGGCATCGGCGCGTTGTTGTAGAGGCTGGAGCGGTGGTTCTTCGACAGGAACTCGGGCGAATAGGTCCCGGTGGGGGTGATCTTGCCCGGCTTGGCCGTCGAGACGGGCCAGGCATAGAGCATCCGGTTCTCGTGATAGACCCGCATGGTCTGGGTGGAAATCGAGACCCGGGCGACCACCCGTTCGGCCAGCGCCGCACCGGGAACCAGCATCAGGCCGGTCAGAAGCGCGGCGAAATGAATGCGCATGGAAACCTCCGAATGTGTCTATCAATCACGGGCAGGATTCCCGCATTGGTGCAGTAGTCAATACAAAACCGGCGAAAATCGGGGCGGGAATCGCGAATTTGTGGCAAGTTTGGGTCAGCCGCCGGTGGCCGGGCGGAGGTCCAGCGCACCGATCATCGGACCCTGCAATTCGCGCAGAAGCTTGCGCCGCATCGCTTGCGGATAGTCGGTCTGCCGGGGAGCCACCTCGACAAAGGCTCCGGGGCCGCGGATCAGCTCTTGCCGGAAGTAGCGGACCAGATCGATCTCGTGCTCGCCGACCGCAAGACCGTTCACCGTGATTCCGCTGAAATTCTCGCGTTCATAGGTGCGCGCGACCGAGATGCCTTCGTTGTTGCGCCCGTCGCCTGCCACGTCGATCACCCGGCGCGCGCAGTCGGGAGCCCCTGCCATCAGGTCGCGCCCGTAGCGCAGCGCATCGCCCATCGCGGTCGCCAGACGCGCCTCGGGGCGTGGCGTGCGGCGGACGGTCCAGATCGCCGTATCCAGCGCCTCCGGCCCCGTCAGCATCAGCCAGGGCTGGATCAGATCCTGATAGCCGACCCCGCTCCAGTAATAGATCGCCAGCGCCACCTCGCCTTCGGGGCCGAAGATCGCACGACGGACCTCCAGATCCTCCAGAGCCGCCGCAAGACCTTCGGTCTGGATCGCGAAGTCCTGCCCGTCGATCGAGCGCGACACGTCGACAGCGAGGGCGAGCGCCAGACGGCATTCCGCCCCTGCGGGCGCAGACAGGCCGGAAAGGCACAGGAGCAGGCGCAGGATCATCGGACCCCCCAAGGTCGGGCCAAGCTTACGCGCCCGGAGGAAACGCGCCAAGCCGGTCCCTGCCCCGGCGAACGGACGCGCGGCAGGTGCTACCGGTTCCGCCGGATCAGCGGCACGTTCGACCGCGCGGCCTCGAACGCGGTTGCGGGATGCGGCGGCTTGCCCTCGGTCTTTTGCCAGTACCCGCGCGCCCCGCGCCGGAACCAGACCGGAAGCGTCAGGACCAGACCCGCGGCAAACCCACCGACATGGGCCCAGTAGGCGACGCCGCCCTGATCGCCCGGAATGGCGACGCCCGACCCGATCTGGATTGCCAGCCAGATCCCAAGGACGATCCAGGCCGGAATCGCGAAGATGCGGAAGAAGATGATGAAGATGAACAGGACATCGACCTTGGCCCTGGGGAACAGAAGAAGATACCCCCCCATCACCCCGGCTATCGCACCGGAGGCCCCGACCATCGGGACGGGTGATCCGGGGTCCGGCAGCGCCTGCGCCAGTCCGGCGGCCGCGCCGGCGGCAAGATAGAAGAGCAGAAAGCCAACGTGCCCCATCTCGTCTTCCAGATTGTCGCCGTAGATCCACAGAAACAGCATGTTCCCCGCCAGGTGCATCCAGCCGCCGTGCAGGAACATCGAGGTGACAATCGTCTCCAGCCCCTCGCCCGACAGGAACCGGGCGGGAACAAGACCCCAGGTCAGGAAGAAATCATTCAGCTGCCATTCGGTCAGCGTGGTGAAATAACCGAGGAATACCAGGATGTTGATCGCTATCAGCGCGAAGGTGACATAGGGCGTGCGCCCCGAGGGGTTATGGTCGCGGATCGGAAACATGGGGTCACCCTTTCCGATCCGCTCTCAGGCGTCAAGCATCGGCGGCGGCGGCCAGAAGCTGCGCATTCCCGCCCGAGGCGGTGGTGTCGATGCAGAGATGCCGCTCAAGATGGACATGGCCCGCGTCCGGCATCGCGATCAGGGGCAATATCGGACCTGTCTGCAGCGCCAGCGCCCTGGCATGGGCACGGCCCGCCTCGGGCTCGCCCCACCAGAGAGCACCGGAAAAGCCGGTGAGGCCGGTCAGGGCTTGCGGGTCAAGGCCGGGGGCCTCCACCGCCTGGCCGCCGAGGTTCCGGACGGCTTCGGCCTGCTGCCGCGCGGTGGCCCGACCGGGGCCAAGGCACAGGATCGGGGCGCGCGGGGTCAGGGTCAGCCGGTTCGATTCGCCGGTCGGGCCGGGCATATCCTCGGCCTGCGGATCGGCGGCGCGCCGGGGCGCGGCAAGGGCCTTTGCCACCTCGGCCGCCGACACCTTCACCTCATCGGGGGCGGCCTCCGGCGCTTGTGGCCTCGTGAACCGCGCCAGGTATTGCGGCCCGCCTGCCTTGGGGCCAGTGCCGGACAGCCCCTCGCCGCCGAAAGGCTGGCTGCCCACCACCGCGCCGATCTGGTTGCGGTTGACATAGGTGTTGCCGACCCGGATGCCCTCGACGATCCGCTGCACCCGGTCGTCGATGCGGGAATGGAGGCCGAAGGTCAGGCCGTAGCCGGTGGCGTTGATCGCCTCGATCACCCGGTCGATGTCCTGCGCCCTGAAGGTCGCGACGTGCAGGATCGGCCCGAAGATCTCGCGCGGCATGTCTTGGATGCCTTCGACCGACAGGACCGTGGGGGCGATGAAAGTCCCCTGCCCCGGCGCGGCAAGTTCCTTAAGCACGCGCCCCTCGGACCGCGCGGCATCGACATAGGCCCGAATGCCGGCCTGCGCCTCGGCGTCGATCACCGGGCCGATGTCGGTGGCAAGGTACCAGGGATCGCCGAGCGACAGGTCGTCCATCGCGCCGAACAGCATTTCGGTGACGGTGTCGGCGATGTCTTCCTGCACATAAAGGCACCGGAGCGCGCTGCATCTTTGCCCGGCGGACTGGAAGCTTGAGGCGATGATGTCTCGGACAGCCTGTTCCGGCAGGGCGGTACTGTCCACCAGCATCGCATTCAGGCCCCCGGTTTCCGCGATCAGCGGGGCCGTGGGGTCGAGATGGTCGGCCATGCTGCGGCGGATCTTCTGCGCGGTCTCGGTCGATCCGGTGAAGGCCACGCCATGCACGCGCGGGTCGCGGGTCAGGGCCGCGCCGATCTGGCCGTCGCCGGGCAGGAGCTGCAGCGCAGTCGCGGGCACCCCGGCGGCCAGCAGGTGATCGACGGCGATGGCGGCGATCAGCGGGGTCTGTTCGGCGGGCTTGGCAACGACCGCGTTCCCGGCGGCAAGCGCCGCGCCGATCTGGCCGCAGAAGATGGCAAGCGGGAAGTTCCAGGGGCTGATGCAGGCGAAGACCCCGCGCGCGGGATGCGGCTGGGCGGTTTGGCCCGCATAGTAGCGCAGGAAATCCACCGTCTCGCGCAGTTCGGACACGGCATCTGCCAGGGTCTTGCCCGCCTCGCGCGCCAGCAGTGCGAAGATGCGGCCATGGTCGGCTTCCATCCGGTCGGCGGCGCGGTTCAGCACGGTGGCCCGCTCGGCGGGCGCGGCGGCCCAGGATTCGGCAAGCCGCAGTGCCGTATCCACATCCGGCAGGCCCGCCGTGGTGACGTGGCCCACAAGTGCGCCGGTCGCGGGGTTAAGGACGGCGAGGCGCGGTCCTCCGGCGATCCGTCCCGCCAGGCGCGGGGCGGCGTCGATCTGCACCTTTGCAAAGGGCGCGCGCGCGGCCTCGATGCTGGCAAGGTCGGCGGCATCGGTCAGGTCCCAGCCCTGGGAGTTCTTCCGCGTGCCAAACAGCGTCGGGCCGGTGGCCAGCGCCGGGCTGGGGATCGTCGAAAGCGCCTCCACCGCCGTCAGCGGGCAGGCGGCGACGGTCTCCGGGGCGACATCCTCATCGACGATCTGATTGACGAAGCTGGAATTCGCGCCGTTCTCCAGCAGCCGCCGGACGAGGTAGGCCAAGAGGTCGCGGTGCGCGCCGACGGGTGCATAGATGCGACAGCGGGTGCCCCGGTCGGTCAGGACGATGTCGTGCAGCCGCTCGCCCATCCCGTGCAGGCGCTGGAATTCATAGTCCATCGGGTTCAGCCCTTGCGCCTTCGCGATGTGCAGGACGGCGGCGACGGTATGGGCGTTGTGGGTGGCAAACTGGGGATAGATGCGGTCGGTCAGCGACAAAAGCTTGCGGGCATTGGCGATGTAGCTGACGTCGGTGGACTGCTTGCGGGTGAAGACCGGGAAGGAGGTCAGGCCCAGGACCTGCGCCCGCTTCACCTCGGCGTCCCAATAGGCACCCTTGACGAGGCGCACCATGATCCTGCGGTCGAGCCGGGTTGCCAGCCCGTGCAGCCAGTCGATCACCGCCCCCGCCCGCCGGCCGTAAGCCTGGACGACGACCCCGAAGCCCGCCCACCCCTTCAGCCCAGGGTCCGACAGCGCGGCCTCGATCACCTCCAGCGACAGGGCCAGCCGGTCGGCCTCCTCGGCGTCGATGTTGAAACCGAGACCCGCCGCTTTGGCCAGCGAAGCGAGCGCGCGGACGCGGGGGACCAGTTCCTCCATCACCCGGTCGCGCTTGGCCACCTCATAGCGCGGATGCAGCGCGGAAAGCTTGACCGAGATGCCGGGGTTGGTGCGGATGTCGTTGCCCTTTGCCGCCCGCGCGATGGCGGTGATCGCGTGGGAATAGGACAGATGATAGCGCCGCGCCTCGGCTTCAGTGCGGGCCGCTTCGCCCAGCATGTCGTAGCTGTAGGTGTAGCCCTTTGCCTCAAGCTCCGTCGCCCGGTCCATGGCCTTGTCGATCGTCTCGCCCAGAACGAAGTTCCGGCCCATCTCTTTCATCGCGCGGCTGACGGCGGTGCGGATCACCGGCTCGCCCAACCGTCGCACCGCGCCGCGCAAGGCCCCCGCGATGCCGCCCTCGCGGTCGTCCAGCACCTTGCCGGTCAGCATCAAGGCCCAGGTCGAGGCGTTCACCAGCGACGAAGCCGACTTGCCCAGATGCCGCCCCCAGTCCGAGGGCGCGATCTTGTCCTCGATCAGCGCATCCATCGTCTCGGCGTCCGGGACGCGCAAGAGAGCCTCGGCCAGACACATGAGGGCGATGCCCTCGTCGGTCGACAGGCCGTATTCGGCGAGGAACACCTCCATCAGGCCGGGCCGCGCGCTGGCCCGGATGCGGCGGACCAGGTCCGCCCCTTCGGCCACGACCGCCGCGCGGGCACCGGCATCCAGCGCCGCTTCGGTCACCAGCCGGCGCAGCAGCGCGGACTCGCCGGTCAGGGCACCGGACTGAATCACGGACCAGGCGGACGGGGCGGAATCGGTCGGCATGGGGCACCTCGCTGTTTCGCCCAGCATATACGCAAAGTCACGGGCTGTTTTCCCGAAGCATAGCTGCTATGCAGGCTGAAGACGGTGAAAATCGGAGAAAAGGGATGCCAGCTGACCGCGCCGATCTTGACCGGTTCGACCTAGCCATCCTGCGCGTCCTGCAGACCGAGGGCCGGATCGCGGCAGTGGAACTCGCCCGTCGCATCGGCCTGTCGAAATCGCCGACGCAGGCCCGGATGAAGCGGCTGGAAGAAACCGGCATCATCACCGGCTACCGCGCGATCCTCGATCCGATCCGGATGGGCCAGGCGCATGTGGCCTTTGTCGAGGTGCGGCTCAGCGACACCCGCGAGGCCGCGCTCACCGCCTTCAACCGGGCCGTGCTGACGGTGCCCGAGGTCGAACAATGCCACATGATGGCCTCGTCCTTCGACTATCTCCTGAAGGTGCGCACATCGGACATCCAGTCCTACCGGCGCGTGCTGGGCGAAGTGATCTCGACCCTGCCGCATGTCGCCTCGACCTCGACCTACGTCGCGATGGAAGCGGTCAAGGAAGTGTTCTGAAGGGCCGCCCGCCTGACCCGAGGGTCAGTCCTTGTCCTTGCCAGCCGAAATCTGCACCTTCGTGCTGGCCGCCGCGACACCGGGTTTGGCTTTTTCCTTCTTCGGCTTCTTCACTTCCTTGCGCTTGTTCATGCCCTTGGCCATGGCAGGTCTCCCCCTCTTGCCGCGTCCGCGGTTTGGCGGACTTGGGCAGCATCCTACTGCCGGATGCGCGCGGGGGAAAGCGGTGGCCGACATTTCCCGGAATCGCGCCGTTCTGGTGCCCGCGGCCGGACTTGAACCGGCACGGCCTTGCGGCCAAGGGATTTTAAGTCCCCAGTGTCTACCATTTCACCACGCGGGCGGTGCGCTGCGACCTTAGCGGTTGACCCTCGCGCAGGAAAGACGGGTTTCCGCCGCCTAAGCCGTATCACCCGGCGCAGCCGACAGCAGCCGTCGCACCAGTTCGGCACTGTTGCGCACCGACATCTTGCGGATCATGTTCGCGCGGTGCACCTCGACCGTGCGGGGAGAGGAGCCAACCGCCAGCGCAATCTCCTTCGAGGTGAAGCCGTTCACCAGATACCTCGCGATGCGTCGCTCGGTCGCCGTCAGCTGTCCGTCCGCGCCGGTGTCGCGGTCAAGCGGGCGGTAGGTCCAGATCGCTAGCCGCTGCGGATCGACCGGATCAAGCGCTGCACCGTGGCCCTCCATCCAGACCGCCTGTCCGTCCTTGCGCCGCATGAACCGCTCGTCGCGAAAGACGGCGCGTTCCAGCATCGCCCGGCGCGCCCGTTCGCCGATCAGCTCGTAATCCGTCTCGGTCGGATACAAACGGCGGATCGACTGGCCCTCCAGGTCCTGTGCGGACCAGCCAAAGACCGCCTGAACCCGCAGCGACGCCCGCAGGATCACCCGGTCGGCCAGGATCAGGGTGGCATCGGGTGCATGCTGGAACGCCAGCCGTTCATAATCGCGCATCTGGGCTTTCTACGTAGGTCCATACGTATTCTTACGGATGGCACGGCCTTGTGCAATCTTTCAGGATCAGGCCCAAACGGGGGAACAGGAGTTGCCGATGAACAAGGTCTATCCGGGCGCTGCAGCGGCCCTTGACGGACTCCTCAGCGACGGCATGCTGATCGCCTCGGGCGGGTTCGGCCTTTGCGGCATCCCGGAGCTTCTGATCGCCGCCATCCGCGATTCTGGGGTCAAGGGCCTGACCGTCGCGTCGAACAATGCCGGCGTCGACGGGTTCGGGCTTGGGGTCCTGCTGGAAACCCGGCAAGTGAAGAAGATGATCTCGTCCTACGTCGGCGAAAACGCGGAATTCATGCGCCAGTACCTGTCGGGAGAGCTGGAGCTGGAATTCAACCCGCAGGGCACGCTGGCCGAGCGGATGCGGGCGGGCGGCGCCGGCATCCCCGGCTTTTTCACCGCGACCGGCGTCGGCACGGTGATCGCCGAAGGCAAGGAGCATCACGACTTCGACGGGCGCACCTATATCCTGGAACGCGGCATCGTCGCCGACCTCGCCATCGTGAAGGCGTGGAAGGCGGACCCCTCGGGCAACCTCGTCTTCCGCAAGACCGCCCGCAACTTCAACGTCCCCGCCGCGACCTGCGGCAGGACCTGCGTGGCCGAGGTGGAGGAGATCGTGCCGCTTGGCTCGCTTGATCCCGACACGATCCACCTGCCCGGCATCTACGTCCACCGGGTCGTGACCGGCAAACATGAAAAGCGGATCGAACAGCGCACCGTCCGCAAACGGGAGAACGCATGATGGCCGACGCAAAGGGCTGGGACCGCAACGGCATGGCCGCCCGCGCCGCACTGGAACTGCAGGACGGCACCTATGTGAACCTCGGCATCGGCATTCCGACGCTGGTGTCGAACTACATCCCCAAGGGCGTCAGCGTGACCCTGCAGTCGGAAAACGGCATGCTCGGGATGGGGCCCTTTCCTTTCGAGGGCGAGGAGGATCCGGATCTGATCAACGCCGGCAAGCAGACGATCACCGAACTGCCGCAGACCGCCTATTTCGATTCTGCACAAAGTTTCGCGATGATCCGGGGCAGCAAGATCGCGATGGCGATCCTCGGCGCGATGGAGGTGGCGGAAAACGG
>JBIJDO010000235.1:0-5090 GCA_044344105.1 Tabrizicola sp. | reverse complement strand
CGCCCGCCATTGGCGATGATCCCGCCGTCCCGCGCGACGGTTCCGGCATGGAAAACCATGTGGCGGCTGTTCTCGGGCAGGTCCTCCAACCCCTTGATCTCACTGCCTTTCGTGTAGGGTCCGGGATAGCCCCGCGCCGCCATGACCACGGTCAGGGCATGATCGTCGGCCCAGTTTACCCGCGCTTCGGCAAGACGGCCTTCGGCACAGGCGAGCATCAGGTCCAGCGCCTGCGCGCCAAGCCGCAGCATCAGGACCTGCGCCTCGGGATCGCCGAAGCGGCAGTTGTACTCGACAAGCCGCGCCGCGCCGTCCCTGATCATGAGACCGGCGTAAAGGACCCCCTGATAGGGCGTGCCGCGCCGGGCCATCTCGCGGATCGTGGGAAGGACGATCCGGTCCATCGCCTGCTGCTGAAGCGCCTCGGTCAGGACCGGGGCGGGGGAATAGGCCCCCATGCCGCCGGTGTTCGGCCCGGTGTCGCCGTCGAAGGCGCGCTTGTGGTCCTGCGCGGTGCCGATCGGCAGGGCATTGAGGCCATCGGTCAGGATGAAAAAGCTTGCCTCCTCGCCGGTCATGAACTCTTCGATCACGACTTCGGTTCCCGCCGCCCCAAGGCTGCCGCCGAACATGTCGTCGATGGCCGCAAGGGCTTCGGCGCGGGTCATCGCAACGACAACGCCCTTGCCGGCGGCGAGGCCATCGGCCTTGACCACGATCGGCGCGCCCTTTGCGGTGATGTAGGCCTTTGCCTCGGCCGCATCGGTGAAGCGTGCCCAGGCAGCGGTGGGGGCGGCGCAGGCGTCGCAGATTTCCTTGGTGAAGGCCTTCGAGGCCTCGAGCTGCGCCGCCAGAGCAGAGGGGCCGAAGGTCAGAAGGCCCGCCAAGCGGCAGGCGTCGGCGACCCCGGCGGCAAGCGGGGCCTCGGGACCGACGATGACGAAGTCGATGGCGTTTTCTTCGCAGAAGGCAACGACCGTCGCCCCGTCAAGGATGTCGATCTCGGCGCATTCGGCCAGCATCGCGATCCCGGCATTGCCGGGGGCGACGATCAGCCGGTCGGTCTTGGGGTTCTGCTTCACCGCCCAGGCAAGGGCGTGCTCACGGCCACCGGCACCGAGGATCAGGATGTTCATGCGACCCCGCTTGGACTTTGCGTTCCGGCGTCATAGGGTCTGGCCACAGGGGAGGCAAGCCGTATGGACCTGATCGACGACGACGCGCCGCCCCCGCCCGGCAACCAGCCGGAATACACCGTGTCCGAGCTGTCCGGCGCGGTGAAGCGGGTGATCGAGGGCGAGTTCGGCCTTGTCCGGGTCCGGGGCGAGGTGGGCCGCGTCAGTCGCCCGGCCTCGGGGCATCTCTATTTCGACCTGAAAGACGACCGCAGCGTGATCGCGGCGATCAGTTGGAAAGGCCAGGCCGCGCGGATGCAGGTCAGGCCGGAAGAGGGAATGGAGGTCGTGGCCACCGGCCGGATGACCACCTTTCCCGGCCAGTCGAAGTACCAGCTGATCGTCGATGACGTGGCCCCCGCCGGGGCCGGTGCCCTGATGGCGATGCTGGAAAAACGCCGCGCCGCGCTTCAGGCCGAGGGGCTGTTCGATCCCGCTCGGAAGCAGCCGATCCCCTATCTGCCGGGGGTGATCGGGGTGGTGACCTCGCCGTCGGGCGCGGTGATCCGCGATATCCTGCACCGCCTGCGGGACCGTTTCCCCCGGCATGTGCTGGTCTGGCCGGTGGCGGTGCAGGGGCAGGATTGCGCGGCGCAGGTCGCGGCGGCGATCCGGGGGTTCAATGCCTTGCCCGAGGGAGGGCCGATCCCGCGCCCCGACGTTCTGATCGTCGCGCGGGGCGGGGGCAGCCTTGAGGACCTCTGGGGGTTCAACGAGGAGGTTGTCGTCCGCGCGGCAGCGGGGTCCGACATCCCGCTGATCAGCGCGGTCGGGCATGAGACCGACACCACGCTGATCGACTACGCGGCGGACCTGCGGGCACCCACGCCCACGGCGGCGGCCGAGCTGGCGGTGCCGGTGCGGCTGGACCTCCTCGCGGCGCTGGAGGCCCTGGGCGCGCGGCTGGTACGGGGCATCGGGCAGGGCGTGACCTTGCGGCGGCAGCGGCTGCGCGATCTGGGCCGCGCCTTGCCAAGGGTCGAGACCCTGGTCGCCACCCCCCGGCAGCGGCTCGACGGGGCGGGGACAAGGCTTGCCTCGGGGCTGGGGCTGGCGGTCGCCCGGAAGCACCGCGACTTCGACCGGGTGGCGGGTCGGCTGCAGCCTGCGGCCCTGCAGGCCGGGCTGGCACGGCAGCGCGACCAGCTGCAGTCGCGGGACGACCGGCTGGCGCGGGCGGTCACCCAGCGGCTGGAACGGCGCGGGGAGCGGCTCGCGGACCTTGCCGCGCGGCTGGCCCCGGCGCTGGCGCGGGTGCTGGGCGAGGCGGGGCGCAAGGTCGGCGAGGGGCGGCGCGACCTTTCGCGGCTGGCGGAGCGGCTGGAGGCGGCCCCCCGGCAACGACTTTCGCGGCTGGCGGACCGGCTGGAGGCGCTGGACCGGACCAGGGTGACGCTGGGCTACCACGAGACCCTGAAACGGGGCTATGCGGTGGTGCGGGGGGATGGGGCGGTGGTGACCTCGAAGGCGGGGGCCGAGCAGGCGGCTGCCCTGGAAATCGAGTTCCGGGACGGGCGGCTGGTCGTCGGGGGCCGGGGCGGGAGGCGGGCCAGGGGTGACGGGGAAAGCGGGCAGGGCAGCCTCTTCTGACCGATCTGCCCACGCGTGGGCAGATTGTCGAGGCAAGGGAATTCAAGGGCTTGGCTGCGGGCATTCATGAACCGTTAACCAAGTGCCTCCTCGTTCGCCTTCGGCTTCTCGTCGGGAGAGAACCGTGGTGAGGAGGCCCGCAGGGCTGCGACGAGCGGTGCCGTCTGGTGCCGATCTGTCAGTCGTACTTCGCCGACCCTGTCAATTCAGACGCCGAAGTATCCGTCGCAGGTAACAAGGTCTTCGGACGGATAGAGCATGATCGGCGCGCTGGCGCGGTCGCCGTCGAGCCAGGCCATGAGCCAGCCGCCGCGGTCGTGGTAGGTCCAGCAGTAAGGATAGGGCTCGCCCAGATAATCGAAGCAGATCATTTCGCCTTCGGGTCGCCAGGTGCCTTCGAGGCATCGGTCGGCATCGCGCCAGATCGCCCGCCTGCCGGGAAGAAAGGTCTCCACCCCATAGCGGCCGGTGGAATCGTGGGTGTCCATGGTGCGGCCTTCAACCATCTTCTCGAAGGCCTCGGCGGACAGGGGCAGGTCCTGAGCGAATGCCGCCTGGGCAAGACACATCAGGACAAGCGCAGCGACAAGCCGCATCAGACGCCCACGTCCGGACCGGGACAGGGCAGTGGCTTGGCGCTTGACTCGATCTCGTAAAGTTCGGCCCCGGGTTGAGCATTGACCGACCGCACCACCAGGGCCCCGTCTTCAAGCCAGAAGGTCCAGCAGGCAGGGGTCGGGTCATCCTCATAGACAAAGCAGATGTCCTGGCCCTTCGGATACCAGATGCCGTACTGGCAGAGGTTCGGGGCCACGCTCCAGCGCACCCGGCGGTCGGGCAGGTATTCCTCGATCCCGAAGATGCCGTCGAACTGCCGGTAGGTCAGGGTCTTGCCGGTGACATGGGCCTCGAAAGCCTCGGCGGTGAGGGGCGTTTCGGCCAAGGCTGGAAGCCCCGTGAGGCAGAGCGCAAGGGCGAATGCCGTGCGCATGTCAGACCCCCGCATCCGGACCGGCGCAGACCAGGGGCTGGTCGGTATGCGCCACTTCGTAGATCTCGAGATCCGCCGCAGCGCCCGAGGCCAAGCGGGTCGCGATGCCGCGCAGGCGGTTGTCTTCGAAGGTGAAGCTCCAGCAGGCGGAAAGTGAGCCGTCCTCAAGGGCAAAGCAGATGTCGCTGCCGTCTTCAAACCATTGCCCCTTGACGCACGCGTCGCCTTCGAAGGCCCAGAGGAGCGTGCGGTTCGGGCCATAGTCGGCAACACCGCGAACAGAATTGCTGTAGAGATAGCTGAAGGTGTTCTGGCCGACATGGGCCTGAAACTCGGCCCCCGTCATCGGGGATTGGGCGGCGCCAAGCGTTGGCCACAGCGCAAGGAGCGTGGCGCAGCGCATCGGGTCAGACCCCCACGTCCGGCCCGGCACAGGGCAGCGGGCCGCCATCGCGGGAGGATTCGAGGATTTCCCAGCCGCCGCCCTCGCCCATGTAGCGGCCCCGGATCTTGCCGTCCTCGAGGAAATACTGCCAGCAGGCGGGGTTGGGGTCGTTCTCGTATTCGAAGCAGATCTGGTCGTTCTTCTGATACCACACGCCATAGATGCAAAGCTGGCCGTCGAAGGCCCAGCGGACGCGGCGGTCTTCCAGGTATTCCTCGGTCCCGAACAGGCCGCCGCCATAGTCGTAGGTGATCGTGTCGCCGACCGTTGCCGCATCGAATTCGGGTCCGGTCAAGGGCGTCTGGGCCAGAACCGGGGTCGCAAGAACTGCGAAGGCAAGAACAAGAGGTCGGCGCATCGGCTGCTCCATATGGGTTCGGGGCGAGAGTGCCAGAGGTCGCCGGGTTTGGCCAGTCAAGCCGCCGTGTCTGTGGGGGTGTTCTGGGGTCGGGAGTCCCGCCATCCTGCAAGCTGCGGTCGCATGACGCGGCGCCAGAGACGGGGGCTTAGGGCCATAGCGCAGGCCAGGGGCAGGGGCCAGGGCAGGTGCGGGGCCGCGTCGGGCAGGCGCAGGGCGGGAAACGGGCGCGCGGGGTGGACGTGGTGGTCGGAATGCCGGGGGGCGTTCAGCATCAGGGCCGAGGAGAACCAGTGCGCGGTGTTCCAGCTGTGGGCCGGGCCGACGGGTTCCAGCCTGCCGTCCGGCTGGCGGGTGCGGGTCAGGCCGTAGTGCTGGACGTAGTCGGAGAGGAGGATCTGGCTTTGGGCATGGAGCGCAAGGCCGATTGAGGTCAGCAGCCCGGCGGGTCCGGCGATCAGTGTCGCGAGGCTTAAGGAGGCGAGGCTGATGGCGATGTAGATGCTGTAGGGGTGGATGCCTTTGGCCGTT
>JBIJDO010000360.1:0-3552 GCA_044344105.1 Tabrizicola sp. | reverse complement strand
CACCCGCCGTGATGATGACTTCGGCATCCGCCCGCGCCGTGAACCGTTCGCCCTTGCGTTCATAGTCGATCCCGACCGCGCGGTTGCCTCGGGTCAGCACCCGCAGAACCTGCGCGCCGGTGATGAGCCGAAGGTTCGACCGCGACAGGACCGGGCGCAGATAACCCACCGCTGTCGAGCAGCGCCGATTGCGCCGCACCGTCAACTGATAGGGTCCCGCACCCTCCTGCACCGGACCGTTGAAGTCGGCGTTGAAGGGCATGCCAAGTTCCTGGCAGCTCTTCACGAAAGCCCGCGTCGTCGGGTTCGGCCGGGCCAGCTGCGACACCACGAGGGGGCCATCCACCCCATGCCAGTCTCCTGAAAGGACAGTGTTTCCCTCCGACCTGATGAAGTATTTCTGCACATCCTCGAAAGCCCACCCCGGAGCGCCTTCCTCCTGAGCCCAGCGGTCATAATCGGACGGGTGGCCGCGGGTGAAGACCTGCGCATTGATCGACGACCCACCGCCCAGCACCTTGGCTTGCGTATAGGGGATCGCCCGGTTGTTCGCATGGGTCTGCGGCGTCGTCACCAGCCCCCAGCTGACCGCCGAGGTGTTCAGCTTCGAAAACCCGACAGGCAGATGGATCAGCGGATTGCGGTCCCGCGGCCCGGCCTCGATCAGGCAGACGCGCGCTGAGGGATCTTCGGACAGCCGCGCCGCCAGAACGCATCCGGCCGACCCGCCCCCGACGATCACATAGTCGTACCCTTCGGCCGCCCGACCAGGGCCGGGAGCCTGCAACCGCTCATCAAGAGGGGACAATTCCGTCAATCGCGCGCCGAACCCTGATGCCCAAACCGCTCATCATGCTGCCGATGCAGTTGGCACAGATGCCGCCCGCGCGTCGAGAGCGGATATCAACGTATGGTTGGATACTGACGTGACCGCGCAGCAGAAGTGGCAAGCGTCGGCGGATGCTTGCCACATGCGGTTTTTCTTGGCGTTCCACGGTCAAGCGTGCCTTCTTTGCGCCGACCCTTGCCAAACCGCATCACGCCGCAGTAGATCGCTCAGGATCGGGCGGTTAGCTCAGTTGGTAGAGCGTCTCGTTTACACCGAGAATGTCGGGGGTTCGAGTCCCTCACCGCCCACCATCCCCTTGCGCAAAAGACTTCACGCGGGGTCGGACGGGCGCTTCAGCGCGACCACCTCACGGACGAAGGTGTAGTCGTGATAGCCAAGCCGGGCCGCCGGGGCATAGCGGGTCGGGTCCAGCCGCCCGTCCACCAGACAATCGTCGCGGAGATGCACGCCCACGACCTCTCCGATCACCATGCGCTCCGGTCCCAGCAGATCGACCAGCCGGACCACCCGGCATTCCAGCGTCGCGGGCGCATCGGCCACGCGCGGACAGTCGATGGCGATGCATTCGGCCTTTGCCACGCCGGCGGCACCAAACTCGTCCGTCCCGCGCGGGTAGCGGGCCGAGGTCTGGTTCATCGCACCCAGCGCCGCTTCCGACACGATGTTCACCGCGAAGACGCCGCTCTCCATCGCGTTCATCATGCTGTCGCGGAAGTCCCCGGCGAACATCACCTGCGGCGGGGTGTAGCCGACGGCGTTGAAGAACGAATAGGGGGCAAGGTTGTCGCCTGTCACCGCGCGCGTCGAGATCCATCCGATCGGGCGGGGGGCGACGATGGCCGAGAACGGGCTGTGCGGCAGGCCGTGACCCTCGGCCGGGCGGTAGAACATGGACAAGGCTCTTTCACAAATTGATCGTGACACTGCGCCATGTTACGGCCCGTTGCCAGCGGATTCGCGCAGCCGCTCCGTCCTGTCGGCATCGGGTAGGATATCAGACGTTTGTACCGGCTTGAGGAAGAAACCGAAGCGGACTGGTGGGAGGTCGAGGCGCTTTACGACCTCTGCTTCGCGCCGGGGCGCACGGCGCTCTCGTCCTACCGGTTGCGCGACGGCGTGCCGACCGTGGCCCCGCTTTGCCTGACCCTGCGGGACGACGAAGGGGCGCTTGCCGCCGTGATCCGCTACTGGCCCGCCCTGATCGGCGAACATGACGTGCTTCTGCTTGGTCCCGTGGCCGTGCATCCGACGCATCAGGGCGAAGGGCTTGGCGCACTTCTGATCAACGAAAGCCTCGCCGAAGCCCGCCGCCTGGGATGGGAGCGGGTGCTCCTCGTCGGCGATGCGCCCTATTACGCCCGGTTCGGGTTCCGCAAACTTGACGGGGTCGAGATGCCGCCGCCGACGAACCCGGACCGGGTGCTCGGGCTTGAGCTGAAGGCCGGCGCATGGGCCGGGGTCGCCGGGCCGGTCGCGAAAGCGACCTGAGGGGCATTGCAGAGCGGTCCGGGTCCCCCATATCTCGGACATGGAACAAGCCCTTCCCGTCGCCGCCTCTCCCGATCTTGCGGCCGAGATCGCCCGTCTGGCCCGGGACTACCGCCGCGCCAATGGTCCGGTGATGCGGCTGGTCAGCCGGTTGGGAGGAACGCTGGAAAGCCAGCTTGCCCTGCTGCCTCGGGGGCTGCGCGGTCAGATCGAGACCCTCACCGCGCAGGCCCTGCAGACGTCCTACGGACTTGCGGGACTGGCACCGGATCTTGGGCTGCGCGGGCCGATGGTGGCCGCCATTGCCGCGGGGGCGGCAGGCGGCTCGGGCGGGCTGGCCACCGCCGTCGCGGAACTGCCGGTGACTGTGACCCTGTTCTTGAACGCGATCCGGGCGGTCGCGCGCGAGGCGGGCCATGACCCCGATGCGGACTGGGTCCGCGCCGAATGCCTGCAGGTCTTTGCGGCGGGAAGCCCGCTCGTCGCGGATGACGGGATCAACTCCTCCTTCATCGCGGCCCGGCTGACCCTTACCGGTCAGGGCGTGCAAAGCCTGATCTCCGCCATCGCGCCGAAACTTGCGGCGGTCCTGGGCCAGAAGCTTGCGGCGCAGGCGGTGCCGGTGATCGGGGCCGTGTCGGGGGCGGCGCTCAATGCCGCCTTCCTGTCCTACTACCGTGAGGTGGCCCGCGTCCGCTTCGCCCTTCTTGCGCTGGCTGCTGTGCATGGCGAGGACCGGGTGCTGGAGGACTTCCGGCTTGCCGTCACCCCGCCGAACGTGATCAGGGCCTGACACCGGTTGCGGTTCGGCCCTGCCCTTGAATAAATGGCGCTGATCAGGGGGGTGCGCTTTGGGCAGCGATGTCATCGACCGGCTGAAACGGCAGGCGGCCCGTCCCGACCGGGTCTGGCTGGTCGACGGCGCCGTCAGCTATGCCCGGCTGCTGGCAGAGACGGGCCAGCTTGCGAACGCGCTTCTGTCGCTTGGCCTGGAAAAGGGCGACCGGTTGCTCTTGCAGGTGGAAAAGTGCGAGGCGGTGCTCTCGGTCTACCTCGCCTGCCTGCGGACCGGAGTCGTCTTCCTGCCGGTAAACCCCGGCTACACGCTGGCCGAGACCGGGCATTTCCTGACCGATGCCGAACCCTCGCTGACCGTCACCGATCCGGACCGGAGCGAGGGACTTGCCGGTCTGAAGCGGCGGGTCATGACGCTG
>JBIJDO010000234.1:0-5102 GCA_044344105.1 Tabrizicola sp. | reverse complement strand
CTGCTGAACCTGGCCCCCGCCGCCCAGGGCTGGCTGGTCGTCAGCCTGCTGACCGGCACGCCCGCCCTGTCGATGGTGGGAGCCTTCGGGGCGGCGCTGACCGTCGGCCTCAGACGCGGGGGGCTTCTCCTCAGCCTGCTGGTCCTGCCGCTTTACGTGCCGACCCTGATCTTCGGGGCCGAGGTTGTCCGCCGGGGGGCCGAGGGGACCAGTCTCGGAACGCCTCTCGCCCTGCTGGCCGCGATCAGCCTTGGGGCAGCGGCACTTCTGCCCTTCGCCGCCGCCAGCGCGCTCCGCGTCAATTTGCGCTGACGTTTCGCGGGATGGTGAGTTGAGATCGCCCGCACGAAAGGATAATCGAGGCCCATGTCGCTCTGGGATTACGCGAACCCGCGGAAGTTCATGCAAAGCTCGGCCTGGGTCCTGCCCTGGGCGGTCGGGGCGACCGCTGTACTGCTGCTGGTCGGCCTGGTCTGGGGCTTCTTCTTCACCCCCGACGACTACCGGCAGGGGTCGACCGTCAGGATCATCTACCTGCATGTCCCCGCCGCGATGATGGCGATCAACGCCTGGGTGATGATGCTGGTCGCCTCGCTGATCTGGATCGTCCGCCGCCACCATGTCTCGGCGCTGGCCGCCAAGGCCGCCGCCCCGGTCGGCCTGACCTTCACCCTGATTGCCCTTGCCACCGGTGCCCTTTGGGGCCAGCCGATGTGGGGCACCTGGTGGGCCTGGGACCCGCGGTTGACCGCGTTCCTGATCCTGACCCTGTTCTATTTCGGCTATATCGCGCTCTGGTCCGCCATCGAGGACCCCGATACCGCCGCCGACCTGACGGCGATCCTCTGCCTCGTCGGTTCGGTCTTCGCGCTCCTCTCGCGCTATGCCGTCAACTTCTGGAGCCAGGGGTTGCACCAGGGGGCATCGCTTTCGCTCGACAAGGAAGAGAATGTGGCCGATGTCTTCTGGCTGCCGCTCTTGGTCTCGATCGCGGGGTTCGTCCTTCTGTTCGTGACCCTTGTCCTGCTGCGGACCCGGACCGAAATCCGCGCGCGGCGGCTGAAAGCACTTCTTGCACGGGAAAGGGTCGCATGATGCCCGAACTAGGAAAATACGCCGTCGCGGTTCTGGGGTCCTATGCGGTGACCGCCGTCATGATCGGGACCCTGGTCGCGGTGTCGCTCTGGCAGTCGGCGCGGACGAAGCGGGCCTTGGCCGAGATCGAGGCCCGGCAGGAGAAATCAAATGTCTAGATGGCTCATGCTCTTGCCCCCGGTCCTGTTCGCCGGGCTGGCGAGCGTTCTCTACATCGGCATGTACCGGGAAAACCAGGGCAAACTGCCGTCGACCTTCATCGGGCGTCCGGCCCCGGCCCTGCCGCTGACGGCGCTGCCCGGCTATCCCGGCCTGACCGACGCGGACCTGCGCAGCGGCGAGGTGACGGTGGTCAATTTCTGGGCCTCCTGGTGTCCGCCCTGCCGGGCCGAGCATCCGGTCCTGCTGGAGATGGCTGCGCAGGGGGTGCGGATCGGCGGGGTCGACATGATGGACCGCGAGGCCAATGCGCTTGGCTATCTGGAGGAGCTTGGCAACCCCTACATCGGCATCGCGACCGACCCGCAGGGGCGCAACCGGGTCGAATGGGGGGTCACCGCCCCGCCCGAGACCTTCATCATCGGCGGCGACGGGACGGTGCTTTTCAAGTTCGTCGGACCTCTGGTCGGGACCGACTACGAGACCCGGTTCGTGCCTGCGCTGGAAAAGGCTCTGGCCGGCGAGGGCTGAGTGCCCACGCGTGGACAGGTTTCTGCCAGTAGTGATTTCAATGGGTTGGGCGAGGGTGTTCACTTTGCATCACCCACGTGTTTGCGGCTGAGTCAGGCCGACACAGCCCCTCGGGCCGCGCTGACCTGACGCTCTGACCGGGTGACAACCGTGTACGGTCCCCCCGCCACCAGCCTTTTGCCCAGGCGGTCGTCCGGCAGCTTCGCAATTCCCTCGAACTTTGCGTAGTCACCGAGTTTCAGCCAGCGCTGCATAGTTCGCGACAGCACCGCATCACCGCTGAGAAACAGGTTGCCGTTCCCCAGTTCCCGGGCAACGGTGGTCCGGCCGAGCAGAATGCCGAACAGCGAGGTGCGGTTCGTCTCGACATAAAGATCGACGTCGAAGCCGGGAATCGAGGTGCAGATTTCAGTGGGAACGCCAGGCGCAACCAGCGCCCAATAGGTGTCGTAGTCGAGACCGGGGTCAGCAAAGCGAAACTGCATGACCAGACGCCGCCGCGGCAGTTCGTTCTCATCAAAGAGTTTCCGCATGCCCCACATCAGGTTGGACACCGTGGCAGTACAAAGTGCGGCCTCCGCCTCGATATGGCATTGCGCCCATTGCGCCAGCGCATCCAGCACGGGTTCCAGCGCGATTGCGGCTTCGGTGCGAAGGTAGTCGACCGAACCGGTGGCTGGATCTGACAGGCGCTCGACAAATCCCATCATCTCAAGTTCCTTCAGCCGCTTTGACAGAAGGGCGGGCGAGATGTTGCCGACCTCCCGGCGCAGGTCGTTGAACTTTGTCGCCCCGGCCCAAAGGCCGACAAGGATCGGGATCGTCCAGCGCGGTTCCAGGATTTCGCAGGCCCGGGTGATCGGGCAGATCATACCATATGGCCGTCGGGTCATGAGCAGGGCCCTCCATCGCCTATGGCAAGACTACGCCCGAACGCCGGTGCCGATCCAGTACAGACTCTGTAGCGGAAACGCTTCAGGCCTTGCACTCAACCTTGGGGCACCGATGGCGCAATCCTGGATGTGGCCGGATGTTCCGGGCAACACTCAACAGGAGATAGCCATGACCCATTCCGTTTCCCCCGACGCTCGCCCCGCGCTTGGCGGTCTGCACGCAGGTTGGGCGTCTTTCGGTGCATTGATGATCGGCACAGCGCCGGTCCGGACGTCCGTGCGCCCCGGCCTAGCGGGGTGGCTGCGCGGGTCGGTCCGTCGCCTTGCGCAGCCGTCCGGCGACGGCCGGGATAGCCGGGACATTCCCGCCCATCTTCTGGCCGACTTGGGGCTTGATCCTTGCGACGGACGGTCCGCACCGTCCGTGGCAAGGTCCAGCGACGGGGCGGTATGCGTCGCGATCAGGTCGGGCACGCTTCCCCGGCTGTGACCGGGGGCAGCCGACCAGTTCCTTGTCTCGGCGGCTCAGGACGCCGCGAGGCTTCTGAGCACGTAGTGCAGGACCCCGCCGTTCTCGACATATTCGATCTCGATGGCGGTATCGATCCGGCACTTGATCTGGATCGTCCGTTCGGTCCCGTCCGCGTAACGGATGGTGCAGGGGACGAGGCTGAGGGGCTTGAGGTCGCCCTCCAGCCCGGTGATGCTGACCACCTCGTCGCCGGTCAGGCCAAGGGTCTTGCGGGTCTCGCCGGGCAGGAATTCGAACGGGATCACCCCCATGCCGACAAGGTTCGACCGGTGGATACGCTCGAACGATTCGGCGATGACGGCCTTGACGCCCAGAAGGGCGGTGCCCTTGGCGGCCCAGTCGCGCGACGACCCTGCGCCGTACTCGATGCCGCCGAAGATCACCAAAGGCGTCCCCGCCGCCTGATAGGCCATCGACGCGTCGTAGATCGAGGTCTGCACCCCGTCCGGCCCCTTGGTGTAGCCGCCCTCGACACCGCTTCCGTCAGGGTTGGCCAGCATCTCGTTCCTGATGCGGATGTTGGCGAAGGTGCCGCGCATCATCACCTCGTGGTTGCCGCGCCGGGCACCGTAGCTGTTGAACTCGGATACCGGAACCTGCCGATCCGTCAGATACTTGCCGGCCGGAGTTGAGGCCTTGAATGAACCTGCCGGGCTGATGTGGTCGGTGGTGATCATGTCGCCCAGCAGCGCGAGCACCCGCGCGCCGGTCACGTTCCTGATCACGCCGGGGGTCCGGGACATGCCCTGGAAATAGGGCGGGTTCTGGATGTAGGTCGAGGTCGGCGGCCAGTCGTAGGTCTCGCTATCCGTGACCTCCACCCCCTGCCATTTCGCGTCGCCCTTGAAGACATCGGCGTATTTCTTCTGGAACGCCGCGCGGGTCACGGTCGCATGCACCAGATCGGCGATCTCCTTGTTCGTGGGCCAGACGTCCCTCAGATAGACCGGGCCGTTGCTGCCGATGCCGAGGGGTTCCGTCGTCAGGTCGATGTTCATGTCGCCCGCCAGCGCATAGGCCACGACGAGGGGCGGCGAGGCGAGGTAGTTCGCCCGGACGTCGGGGGATATCCGCCCCTCGAAGTTGCGGTTGCCGGACAGGACGGCCGCGGCGACGAGGTCACCTTCGGCGATCGCCGCCGAAATCTCGGGCTGCAGGGGGCCGGAGTTGCCGATGCAGGTGGTGCAGCCGTAGCCGACAAGGTTGAAACCGATGGCGTCGAGGTCGTCCTGCAGTCCGGCGGCGTTCAGATATTCGCTGACGACCTGGCTACCGGGGGCGAGCGAGGTCTTCACCCAGGGCTTGCGGTTCAGCCCCAGCGCGCGGGCCTTCCGCGCCACCAGCCCCGCACCGATCATCACATAGGGGTTCGAGGTGTTGGTGCAGGAGGTGATGGACGCAATGACCACCGAGCCGTCCCGCAACCGGTAGCCTTCGCCCGCCACCCCGGCGGATTTGCGGGCATCGACCGGTGCGGCGTGGTTCGGACCTTCCGAGGCCATCTCCCGCGCCGGGGCGGTGGCATCGACGCCGCGGAAGTCGCAGACGGTCTTGTAGAAGTTCGAGGCCGCTTCGGACAGCGGCTGGAAATCCTGCGGGCGCTTCGGGCCCGAGATCGCCGGGACGACGCTGCCCATGTCGAGATGCAGGGTCGAGGTGTAGATCGGGTCATAGTCCGGGCCGCGCCACATGCCGTTGGCGCGGGCGTAGGCCTCGACCAGCGCGATGCGGCCTTCGTCCCGGCCGGTCATGTGCAGATAGCGCAGGGTTTCGGCGTCGATCGGGAAGAAGCCGCAGGTCGCGCCATATTCCGGCGCCATGTTGGCCAGGGTGGCGCGGTCTTCCAGGCTGAGTTCGTCCAGCCCGGGGCCGTAATATTCCACGAATTTGCC